>JAYTTO010000426.1:0-12320 GCA_043744975.1 Betaproteobacteria bacterium
GCGTGCAGTCGAGCAACGTCAGTCGCGGCTGGAGCTGATGCACCACGTGACAACATTGGTCAACGCCGGGCTGCCGGTCGCCGACGTGATCGAACGCACCATCGCGACCCTCGCCAAGCGCTATCCCGAGCTGCGCATCGCCTATTCCACACTCGAAGACAGCGGCCGCATGGTCGCGATCGAATCGGTACCGGCACCACGGCCGCCGGATCCGACGGGGTACGTCCTCGACTACGCGATGGCGCCGGCGTACCTGGCAACGCTAAAGGCTGGCGGGCCCGGGCTCATCGAAAACTGGCGGACCGACCCCCGCGTCCAGGCGCTGCGGCTGCCGGACCGGTATTTTGCGGCGGCCTGTCTCGACATGCCGCTTGCACACCCCGGCGGCCTGATCGGCCTGTTGTCCCTGGATGCGCGCGAACCGCGCGCCTGGACCGCCGACGAGATCGACACCGTCCGCGAAGTCGCGGGCCAACTGGCCCTGGCCCTGCGCGAGGCACACGCGCAGCAGGCCCGCGCCGTGGCCGTGGCACAACTGGGCGATCGCGAGAACACGTTCCGCCGCCTGGCCGAGATTTCCTCGGACTGGTTCTGGGAACAGGACAGCGAGTGGCGCTTCCACCTGCGTGGAAGCGCCTTCTGGCTCACCCCGAGCCCGTTCGGCGCCGCGGTCAGCTTCATCGGCTCGCGGGTGTGGGAGCTGCCCGACGTCAGGTTCGACCCGGATCTGCTCGCCGCGCATCGCGAAGCGCTCGAACAGCGTGAACCGTTCCGCGAGTTCGAGTTCGAGCAAACCGTCCCGGACGGCAGCGTGCGGCACCTTTCGCTGAGCGGCGTTCCGGTGTTCTCGGCGGACGGGACGTTCACCGGCTATCAGGGCCTGGGTCGCGACATCACCGTGGAGAAACTCGCGCAGATCAAGATGCGCGAGAGCGAAGCGACCTTCGCCGCCGTATTCAACAGTTCCCGCGATGCCCTGTTCATCGGCAATATCGGCGACGGCTCGGTAACGGATTGCAATCCACGCGCGGTGGAACTCTTCGCTGCCGAATCCAAGCAATCGCTGCTGCGGCGGCCGGGCCATTCGCTGTTGCGCCACCCGCTGTCGCGCTCGGTGCTGGCCGATCGCCTGCAGCGCCTGGGCGCGGGCGAGATCCTGCAGGAAGATCTGCCGTTCCGGTCGCGGTCGGGGCGGGTGTTCTGGGGCGCGATGGTCGCGGTCGAACTGAAACTTCCCGGGCCGCCCAACTACCTGGTACGAGTGGCCGACATCAGCGACCGCAAGCTGGCCGAGGCGAGGCTGCTCGCGAGCGAGCAGCGGTTCCGCGACCTGACCGAGCTCTCTTCGGACTGGTTCTGGGAGATGGACGAGGAACTCCGCTTCAGCGAGACCTCGGCGTCCGCGATCCATGGCGTGCCCCGCGGGCACGAGAGCCCGATCGGCAAGCAACACTGGGAGCTGCCCTACATTCTCGACGTGCAGGATGCGAAGTGGGCGCAACACCGCCGCACGCTCGAAGCGCACAAGCCGTTCCGAGACTTCGTCTACCGCCACAGCGCCGTACAGGGCATGCGCTGGACGTCGGTCAGCGGGCGCCCGCTGTTCGACGACAACGGCCGGTTCGTCGGCTACCGGGGCATCGGCACCGACATCACCGAGCGCAAGATGAGCGAGGATCGCATCCGCTATCTTGCGCAACACGACGAACTCACCGGCCTGCCGAACCGGACTGCCTTCCAGCAGGCGGTCGCTCACGCGATCGAGCAGTCGCGGCGCTACGACCGCAAGATCGCGGTGTTCTTCGTCGACCTCGACCGGTTCAAGTACATCAACGACAGCCTCGGCCACGATGCCGGCGACACCGTGCTCAAGGAGGTTGCCCTGCGCCTGCGCGGCGGCCTTCGCGCCGGCGACGTGGTCGCGCGCCAGGGCGGGGACGAGTTCGTGGTGCTGGTGGAGGAGTTCGTCACCGAGAACGATCTCACCGGTATCGCCCGCAAGATGATGGAGGCGTTTGCCCATCCGTTCTTCCTCGGCGGCCAGGAATTCCTGCTGACGGCGAGCGTCGGCATCGGCACCTTCCCGCTTGACGGCAACGACATGCAGAGCCTGCTCAAGGCCGCCGACATCGCGATGTACCGCGCCAAGGAATCGGGCAAGAACAACTTCCAGTTCTATGCGCCACAGATGAACGCGCACACGCTCGAACGCCTGGCGCTGGAGGCGTCGCTCAAGCGGGCACTGGAGCGCAACGAGCTGCGCCTCTACTACCAGCCGAAACTCGACTTGTCGACCCGCCGCATCACCGGCATGGAGGCATTGCTGCGCTGGGAGCACCCGGAGCTGGGCCTGATGCCGCCGCTCCAGTTCATACCCATCGCCGAGGAAACCGGTCTGATCATGCCGATCGGCACCTGGGTGATGCGCGAAGCCTGCCGCCAGGCCAAGGCCTGGGAGCGCGCCGGCCTGGGCGACCTGAAGATGGCGGTCAATCTCTCCAGGCGCCAGTTCCAGCAGGACACCCTGCTCGAGGAGGTGGTGGCGGCGCTCGCGGACGCCGGGCTGGATGCGAGCCACCTCGAGATCGAGATCACCGAGAGCACCGTCATGCAGAAACCGGAACTCGCCGCCGATCTGCTGGGGGCGCTGGACGAACTGGGCGTGTCGATCGCGATCGACGATTTCGGCACCGGTTACTCGTCGCTCGCCTATCTCAAGCGCTTTCCGGTCGATGTGCTGAAGATCGACCGGTCGTTCGTGAAGGACCTGCCGGACGATCCGGACGACGCAGCGATCACGCGCGCCGTGATCGCGCTGGCGCGTAGCCTCGAGCTCCAGGTTGTCGCCGAGGGTGTCGAGCAGTCGCGCCAGCTCGAGTACCTCGCGGCGCACGGCTGCGACCAGGCACAGGGCTACTTCATCGGCAAGCCGATGCCCGCCGCCGACTTCGAGCACTTCATGCGCAACCTGGGCCACTTTGCCACATGAGTAATTGACGTTGCACCTGTAAACTCCGCGGCTATTGGTCGTACCCGAGGAGTTCGCAATGTCTGACACCGGCCTGCTGGCCCTGATCGGCAACACGCCGATGGTCGAGATCACCCGCATCGACACCGGACCATGCCGCCTGTTCGTCAAGCTCGAGTGCCAGAATCCGGGTGGATCGATCAAGGACCGCATCGGCCTGTCGATGATCGCAGCCGCCGAAAACGATGGCCGGCTCGAGCCGGGCGCAACGCTGGTCGAAGCCACCGCCGGCAACACCGGCCTCGGTCTCGCGCTGGTGGCCGCCGCCAAGGGCTACCGGCTCATCCTGGTCGTGCCGGACAAGATGGCGCGCGAGAAGATCTTCCATCTGCGAGCAATGGGCGCCGAAGTTCGGCTCACCCGCTCGGACGTCGGCAAGGGACATCCCGAGTACTACCAGGACATGGCCGAGCGCATCGCGTCGGAACTGCCCGGCGCCCTGTTCATCAACCAGTTCGCGAATCCCGCCAATCCACTGGCCCACGAGACCGGCACCGGCCCCGAGATCCTGAAGCAGATGGACGGCGACCTCGATGCCATGGTCTGCGGCGTCGGATCGGCGGGTACCATCACCGGCCTGTCGCACTATTTCGCGAAGGCATCGCCGAAGACCGAGATGATCCTGGCCGATCCGGTCGGGTCGGTACTGGTCGACTACATCGCCACCGGTCACTACGGCGCAGCCGGCAGCTGGGTCGTGGAGGGCATCGGCGAGGACTTCATTCCGCCGATCGCCGATTTCTCCCGGGTGCGCAAAGGCTACTCGATCTCCGATGCGGACAGCTGCAACACCGCGCGCGAACTGCTGCTGAAGGAAGGCCTGCTGGGCGGCTCCTCGAGTGGCACGCTGGTGGCGGCCGCCCTGCGGTATTGCCGCGAACAGACGACACCGAAGCGGGTGTGCACGTTCATCTGCGACAGCGGCAACAAGTATCTGTCGAAGGTCTACAACGACTACTGGATGATCGACCAGGGCTTCATCCAGCGCGAGACTTTTGGCGACCTGCGCGATGTCATTACGCGCCGCTTCGACGAGGGCGGCACCATCACCGTCGGTCCGGACGACACGCTCGCGATTGCCTATGCCCGCATGAAGCTCTACGACGTATCGCAGTTGCCGGTGATGGACGGCGACCGCGTGGTCGGCCTGCTCGACGAATGGGATCTGCTCAAGGCCACGCAGAAGGCGCCGCAGCAGTTCGCCGAGCCGGCGCGCAGTGCGATGACGCAGAAGATCGAGACCGTCGGCCTCGCCACCCCGTTGTCGAAGCTCATGGACACCTTCGAGCGCGGCCACGTCGCGATCGTAGTCGAGGCCGGCAGGTTCTACGGACTCGTGACCCGCATCGACGCCCTCAATCACCTGCGGCGCAACGTCGCCCTGTAACCCGCAGCCTCGGCCGCCTCCGCTACCATTGCGGTTCGCCGCGCGCCGTCCCGTCCCAGGTCCGAACATGCCCGAAGCCAAGCCACCCGCACACGCCTTCGCCACCCGTGCGATCCACGCCGGCCAGTCGCCGGACCCGTCGACCGGCGCCGTGATGCCGCCGATCTACGCCACCTCCACGTTCAAGCAGCGCTCGCCCGGCGATCACACGGGTTTCGAATACGCCCGCAGCCAGAACCCCACGCGCATGGCGTTCGAGCGCTGCATCGCCGACCTCGAAGGCGGTGCCGCCGCCTGGGCGTTCGCGTCGGGTCTCGCCGCGATGAGCACCGTGCTCGAACTGCTCGATGCCGGCAGCCACATCGTCGCCGTCGACGACCTCTACGGCGGCAGTTGGCGGCTGTTCGAGCTGGTCCGCAAACGCTCCATGGGCCTGCGGACAAGCTTCGCGGATCCTGATGTGCCCGGGGCGATCGAACGCGCGATCCAGGCCGACACGAAGATGGTCTGGGTCGAGACCCCGACCAATCCGATGCTGAAGATCGCCGACCTGGCCGCGATCGCCGCGCTGGCGCGCACCCGCGGCATCCTCACCGTTTGCGACAACACGTTCGCCTCGCCCTACGTGCAGCGGCCGCTCGAACACGGGTTCGACATCGTCATCCACTCGATCACGAAATATGTCAACGGCCATTCCGACGTGGTGGGCGGCGCGGTTGTCGTCGGCGACAATGCCGGCCTGCAGGAACAGCTGGGCTACCTGCAGAACGCGATCGGTTCCATCCTCGATCCGTTCTCCAGCTTCCTGGCGCTGCGCGGGGTCAAGACCCTGCCGCTGCGGATGCGGGCCCACAACGCCAACGCCCTTGAGATCTCCCACTGGCTGGCGGCGCATCCGCGCTGCCGGCAGGTCATATACCCGGGCCTTCCCGGCCACCCGCAGCACGAACTCGCGCAGCGCCAGATGAACGGCTTCGGCGGCATGGTGTCGGCGTACCTCGACACCGACCTGGCCGGCACGCGTCGGTTTCTCGAGAACTGCGAGCTGTTCACGCTCGCCGAGAGCCTCGGGGGCGTCGAGAGTCTCATCAGCCATCCGGAGCTCATGAGCCACGGCTCGCTCACGCCGGCGCGACGCGACCAACTGCACCTGACCTCCAACCTGGTGCGCCTGTCGGTCGGCATCGAAGACATCGACGACCTCAAACGCGACCTCGCTCGCGCTTTCGCCGCAATATAGTTCGATGCCGCGATGATCGAGCGCCTGACCCGTCCGCGTACGCTCCTGCTCGTCACGTTCGTGGTCTGCGCAGGGCTGCTTGCCTATGCGCTGGTGCTCCAGCACGCGAGCCACCTCGAACCGTGCCCGATGTGCATCCTGCAGCGCTATGCGTTCGTGGCAGTCGGTCTGATCGCCGTGGTGGCGGCGATCCACCTGCCAGGCAAGACCGGTCTGCGCGTCTATTCGGTCCTGATGGCGATCACGGCGATCGTCGGCGGGGGGGTGGCGACCCGCCAGAGCTGGTTGCAGCACAATCCGCCCAAAGTCGCCGATTGCGGCCCGGGCCTGGAGTTCATGGTCGACCAGTTCCCGCTGTCTGAGGCCCTGCCCATGATCTTCCGCGGGTCCGGCGACTGTTCGAAGGTCGACTGGACCTTTCTCGGGCTGTCGATCGCGGAATGGGCGCTGGTCTGCTTCGCCGGTATCGTCGTGACCGCCGCGATCGTCTGGATCCGCGCCGCGCGCCCGCGCTGAACGCGGGGGATCGTCAGCTCTTCGGGATTGGCCGGCTCATGGCGGGGCCGTGGCCGCGCCGATAGACCATGAATGTGCGGCGGAACGTGATCACGACCGTGCCGTCCTGGTTGTAGCCCTTGGTCCTGACCGTGACGATGCCCAGAGTGGGGCGCGAATTCGACGCGCGGATCTCAAGCACCTCGGACTCCGAGTAGATCGTGTCGCCCTCGAACACCGGATTGGGCAGGCGGATCTCGTCCCAGCCCAGGTTGGCGAACACGTTCTGGGTCACGTCCGTCACGCTCTGGCCCGTGACCAGCGCCACCGTGAAGGTCGAATCGACCAACGGCTTGCCGAATTCGGTCTGCGCCGAGTAGTGCGCATCGAAATGGATCGGCGCGGTGTTCTGGGTCAGCAGCGTGAACCAGATGTTGTCGGTCTGCGTGACTGTGCGCCCGAGCGGATGCTGGTAGGCATCGCCGATCTCGAAGTCCTCGAAGAAGCGTCCCTGCCAGCCTGGTTTGATGGTCATGTCGTTCAGATCGCGTTGTCGGCAGCGAGACGATCGGCGAACGCGGTGTCGAAACCGAGTTCCGACAGGATCGCCCGCGTGTGCTGCCCCACGGCAGGGATCGGATCCATGCGCGGCTCGACGTCGCGCATGGTCACCGGCGGGACCAGGGCGTCGATCGGCCCCGATGGCGTGTCGACGCTGCGCCAGCGGTCGCGCGCCTTGAACTGCGGATGGTTCCAGAACTCGTGCATGTCGTTCAGGCGGGCGTTGGCGATCTGCGCCGCGTCGAGCCGCTCGATCACCTGTTCGGCCGAGAACGCTGCGAACGCGGCATGGATGATCGCTGTCAGCGCGTCGCGGTTGGCAACGCGCTGGCTGTTGGAATCGAAACGGGCATCGCGCGCGAGGTCGGGCCTATCCAGGACGGTGGCGCAGAAGCTGGCCCACTCGCGCTCGTTCTGGATACCGAAGAATACCGTGCGTCCGTCGCCGGCGCTGAACGGTCCATACGGGTGGATGGTGGCATGCGCCGCGCCCGTGCGTGGTGGCGCCGATCCACCGTAGTTGGCGAAGTAGGCCGGGTAGCCCATCCATTCGCCGAGCGCCTCGAACATCGAGACATCGAACGCGGTGCCCTTGCCCGTGCGCTCGCGCTGGAACAGCGCCGTGAGAACGCCGGTGTAGGCGTACATTCCGGCGGCGATGTCGGCGATGGAGATGCCGGATTTGCCCGGGGTCTCAGGCGTTCCGGACACCGACACGACGCCGGATTCGCACTGAATCAGCAAGTCGTAGGCCTTCTTCTGCGAGTAGGGACCATCCGGACCATAACCCGAGATGCCGCACGCGATCAGCCGCGGATGGCGTTCGAGCAGTGCGTCCGCGCCGAGTCCGAGACGCGCGGCTGCGCCGGGGACCAGGTTCTGCACGAACACGTCGGCCCGCTCCAGGAGCCGTTGCAGGACGGCGGCCGCATCGGGGTGCTTGACGTCGAGCGTAAGGCTTTCCTTGGAGCGGTTCAGCCATACGAAATGCGACGCCTGCCCGAGCACGGTGCGATCGTAGGCACGGGCGAAATCGCCGACCCCGGGACGTTCGATCTTGATCACGCGGGCGCCGAGATCGGCCAGCTGCCGCGTGGCGAATGGTGCCGCCACGGCCTGTTCGAGGCTGACAACGGTGATGCCTTGCAGGGGGAGCATAAGTCGCTGGGGCAGCGGATGAGCGATGGTCGAGGGTACTGCGTGCCGGGAGGGGCTGCAAACCTTGCGGGCGCCGCGCCCGCAAGACGCGAGGCGACGCCGTCAGGCCAGCGGCGCGTGGACCCTGGACAATGCGTCGGCGAGCGCAGTCCCGATCATGGCATCGCGCGAGACCAATGTGGCGAGTTCGTCCTCGGTCAGCCCGTCGGTGCCGGCCGGCCGTGCAGGAACCACCAGATAGCGCATGTCGGCGGTGGAGTCGTGCACCCGCACCGTCACGCCGGCCGGCAACTCGACCCCGAACTCGCTCAGCACCGCGCGCGGCTCGCGCACCGTGCGGCTGCGATATTCGCGGCTCTTGTACCAATCGGGCGGCAGGCCCAGCAACCAGCGCGGGTAGCAGGAACACAGGGTGCAGACCACCACGTTGTGCACCGTCGGCGTGTTTTCCACCACGACCAGTTTGTAGAGCCCGCGATCGAGTCCGATTTCCTCCAGGGCGGCGTTGCCATCGGCCAGCAATCGCGCCTTGTAGGCGGAATCGGTCCAGGCGCGGGCGACGACCTTCGCGCCGCGTGCCGGCGTGCGCGAATCCATGTCGGCGACCTGCGCGTCGACCTGTTCCAGCGACAGGATCCCCTTGTCGGCCAGCAGTTCGCGCAGCGACGTCTCGAGCAGGTTGAAGTAGGTAGTCGGCATGTGATCAGGCCTGGGGAGGTTCGAGCCAGTGCTGGTAGATCTCGACGTCGACGGTGTCGTCCGGCGCCCCCTGGTAGTCGGGCCAGAGCTCGCGCTGAGCAAAGCGCACGCGATACAGCGGCTGCCCGGGCTGGCCCGAACGGCCATAGGCGAGTTCTTCCGGGTTGCCGTAAATGCCGCAAAGGCGCTCCACGATTCCGGTATGGCCCCGCACGTAGCAGGGCGTACGCACATGGCCGGGCGGATAGGCGACCCGGACCCGAACGCACTGCCCGTCGCGAAACCAGATGTCGCTCATCGCTCGTCCGACGCGGCGCGCCGTTCGACCTCGGCCATCTTGCGCGCCAGTTCGTCGATGGCGATCACGCCGCGCTGGATGAGCGCCTGCGTGATGGCGTGGATCCAGCGCTCGTAGTAGGTCATCCGTTGGTACGCGGCGGCCCCGAGGCCTTCGATGTGCCGCCTCAGCTCATCGACGCAGATCAGCCGCCGGTCCTGGTGCGAGAGCAGGACGTTGAGGGCATCCACACGCTTCTCCCACAACTCGTACTCATGCTCGCTGAAGGCGACCCTGCCGGCTGGAAGCCCGCCCATGTCGTGCACACCGCGCGCCGCGAGCGCGCCGGACAGGTCGCGCTGCAGGTTCATTTCTTCGCGGGTTCGGCGGGCGTCACCGCTTCGGTCTTGGCGGCCTTGGGCGCATCCGCCGGCTTGGCGGACTCCGCGGCTTTCGGCGTTCCCCCAGGCTTGGCCGCGTCGGCGGCCTTGGGCACCTCTACCGACTTCGGCGCCACCGGTGGCGCCCCCGGCGGCTGTTGCGGATTGACCTTGGCACCTTCGGCGAGGCTCGCCGGCGGGCTGACCACCACCACGACACCTTCGTCGAGACCGCTGGCGATGCGCAGCACCTTGCCGTCGGTGCCGGCCACGACGATCGACACGAAGTGCGCCTTGTTGTCCTTGTCGATCACGGCGACGAACGGCTTCTTGTCCTTGGTCACCAAGGCGCCGGCGGGCACTTCGATAAAGCTGGTCGCGGGAATCAGCAGCGACGCGTTGACGAAACTACCGGGGACGAATCGCCCGTCGGCGTTGTTGAACTCGACCTCGGTACGCAGCGTGCGGGTGCGAGTGTCGAGTTGGCCCGAGGTACGGGCGATCTTTCCGGTGACCTTACGCTCCGGACCCGCCGCATCCACGACGTCGACATCGAGCCCGACCGTGACCACAGGCGCATCGGCTTGTTCCGCATAAACCGTGATCTTGAGCCTGGACATGTCCGAGATGGTGACCAGAGGCAGCGCGGCGGTCTGGTTGCTGGCGGCATTGGTAACCAGCGCCCCGGGATCCGCGAACCGGGCCGTGACCACGCCGGCGAACGGCGCCCGCAGTGTGCGATAGCTCGACAGCGTCCGAACTTCGCCGATCTGCGCCTCGGCGACGCGAACGTCGTTATCGGCATTGTCGAGCGCCTGCTGCGACAAGAAGCCCTGGTTGGTCAGGTCGCGGGTGCGACGCGCGATCTGCCGCTTGTTGCCCAGTCCGGCGTTGATGGTCGCGATCTGAGCATCGAGTTCCGGCGCGGTGACCTCGGCGATCACCTGGCCCTGCTTGACGACATCGCCGACGTCCACGTTGATGCGGCTCAGGTAACCGCTGACCTTGCTGTAGAGCGTGACCGTCTGGTGCGGCAGCGCCTCGCCGACCAGCGTGATCTTGCGGACATTGGGTCCCTTCTTCGACTTGGCGACCGTGACGCCGACGCCCGCCGCCGCCTTTTCGGCCTTCTCCTTCGCCTCGACCGCCTCGCGCGCATCGCGCGCCTGCCAGTAGTAGAGGACGCCTCCACCCGCAGCGACGATCAGGACGATGCCGATGATGAGGAAAACGACGAAGGAACCGCGCTGGCGTTGCATATTCATATTCTCCCTGATGGGCGTCCGCCGGGCCGCCCCAAGGACGCCGCCCCCACGGGGGGTAGCGAACGCAGTGAGCTTGGGGGGATCGTCCTCATACCGCGTCGCCACTGGCTTCGCGCTCGAACTGTGCGTCGAGCAGGTGCAACGTCGGCATCTTGCGGCGGAGCAGGCTGTAGACCACCGGCACCACGAACAATGTCGAAATGGTCGCGAGGATCAGGCCGCCGATCACGGCACGGCCCAATGGGGCGTTCTGTTCACCGCCTTCGCCGAGTCCCATCGCCATCGGAATCATGCCGATGATCATCGCAAGCGCGGTCATCAGCACCGGCCGCAGACGGGTGCGTCCGGCCTCGATCGCCGCCTGGATCACATGCACCTCCGGATGCAGCGCCCGATACTCGTTTGCGAAGCTCACCACCAGGATGGAGTTCGACACGCCGATGCCCACCGCCATGATCGCGCCCATCAGCGACATGACGTTCAGGCTGGTGCCGGTGAGTGTCAGCATCCACAAGATGCCGATCAGCGCGCCGGGCACTGCCATCATGATGATGAACGGGTCGGTCCAGGACTGGAACAGCATCACCAGCAGCGCGTACACCAGGATCACGGCCAGGATCAGGCCGAGCAGCAGGCTGGTGAACGACGACTGCATCACGTCGTACTGGCCGCGAATGTTGATCTTGGCGGTCTTCGGGAAATCCTTCTCGGCCAGGATGGCGTTGATCTTGGCCCGGATGTCGGTCACCGTGCTGCCGAGATCGCGGTTGTCCAGATTAGCGGCGATGTCGATGACGCGCTGCACCGTGTAGTGCGAAACCGACTGGTAGCTCAACTCCGGCTTGATGGTCGCCACGTTGCCGAGCGTGATCACGGGAGCGCCCTGGACCGGCATGGTCACGCGGGCGTCCGGGGCGACCGACACCGGCGACGTCGTCGGCGACACCGGGGTCGCCATGAGCTGCTCGACGCTGGCCAGCCGCTCGATCGGCGTCTGGACCGACACGGTGTAATTGACGCCGTTCGGGTTGAGGAAATACGACGGCGAGATGATGGCGCTCGACGACAGGGACACGAGGGCACTGTTGGCGACGTCGCGCTGGGTGAGGCCCAGCCGCGCCGCGCGCATGCGATCGACGTCGATTTTCAGCGCGGGATAGTTGAGCACCTGCATCTGCCGCACGTCGACGGCGCCTACCGTCTCTTCCACGGCGCGCCGCACCCGGTTGGCATAGCCCTGCGCACGCTCGAAGTTGGAATCCTGCACCTGGATGTCGATCGGCGCCGGCAAGCCGAAATTGAGCACCTGGGTCACGATGTCGGCATTCTGGAAATAGAATTCCGAGCCCGGGTAGTTCTGCGGGATGCGCTTGCGGATCTCGCGCATGTAATGGTCGACCGGTTGGTGCGGCTCCTTGAGCAACACCAGCACCTCGGCGTCCATGCCGCTGATGTTGTCCGTTGGCACCAGCGCCAGGTTGAAGAACAGCGGGACGCCGACCATGTCGTTGATACGGTCGATTTCCTCGGCCGGAATGATCTTGCGGATGTCCTCCTCGACCTTCAGGACCAGCTGTTCCGTCTCCTCGATGCGGGTACCGATGGGCGCACGCACGTGCAGCTTCAGGATGCCAACGTCAGGTGTCGGGAAGAAGTCCGTGCCGATCACCTTGACCAGCATCAGGCTCACGCCGCCGAAGATGGCAACCACCAGCATCATCACGGTCCGGTGCGACAGCGCCATCGTGAGGATGCTGCCGTAGAAGTTCGTGAGTCCGTCGAGCACACGGTCGCGGCCGGCATTGAACCGGGCACCGAATCCGCGCGGCG
>JAYTTO010000427.1:0-6490 GCA_043744975.1 Betaproteobacteria bacterium
TCGCCGCCTGGTACATGAACGAACGCAAGTGGCAGTCGGTGAGCCCGGACGATCGCGACCTGTTCCGGCGCGTGGCGAAGGCCGGCGGGCAGGTCGCCACGGGTCTCGGCGAAGCCCTCGATCGAGACGGCATCGAGACCCTGAGGAAAGCCGGGGTTACCTACGTCGAGCCCGACCTTGCGGCCTTCGACAGCGCACGGAAGGACAGCTATCGCGACTACGATGGCAAGGTCCGGCCGGCGGCACTGGTTGAACGTATCCGCGCGACGTTGGGATGATCGACCTGTTACAGGGGGCGCTCGACGGCGTCGAACGCGTGCTCGCGTGGATCATTGCGGCGCTGATGCTGTGCCTGGTCGTGGTCGTAGCGTCGCAGTTGGTGGACCGGCACGTGATCACGCTGCCGATGGCGGCGCCCGATCAGTACGCCCGCGTGATGCTGGTGTGGATCACGTTCATCGGTTTCGCCCTGGCGGTGAAGAACGGCCTCAACATCCGCGTCGACCTGATCGACCAGCGTCTGCCGGTCGTGGTGCGGCGCGCGCTCGACACGTTGTTCGATCTCGCGATGATTGTCCTGTCTGTGATCGTGGGTTGGAACGGCTGGCGCCTGGTGGTGATCGGTGCCGACCAGGAGCGGCTGGGAACCGTGCTGACCGAGGCGTGGCCGTCGGTTGCGTTGTTCGGCAGTTGCGTCCTCATGGTGCTGTTTCTGGTGCTGCGCATCGCTGTGCGGCTGGCCGGCCGTGAGCCTCCCCGCGCCTCGGCGCTCGACGCGGAGTAGCCGCGCATGCTGGTCCTGCTGTTTGTCGCGTTCCTGCTGGCGTTGATCGTCGGCTTCGACGTCGGCTTCTCGATGGTCTTCTCGGCGTTCCTCGGCGTCCGGTACCGGGGCGACGCAATCGATCCGGCAATGATGCCGCTGTCGATGATCGCCGGCGTCGACACCTATGCGCTGGTCCAGGTGCCACTGTTCATCCTGGCCGGCGAGCTGATGAACCGTGGTGGCCTGACCCTGCGGCTCATCGATTGGGCGCAGGCGATGGTCGGGCGGTTGCGCGGCAGCCTGGGCCATGTCTCGATCCTGACCAACCTGATCATGGCGGGTGTATCCGGGTCCGCAGTGGCCGACGCCGTGGCCACGGGCAAGCCGCTCATTCCTGCGATGCGCAAGGCCGGCTACGGCGAGGGTTTTGCCGGCGCCGTGATCGCGGCCGGTGCGCTACTCGGGCCGATCATCCCGCCATCGATCCCGATGGTGGTGTATGCGCAGCTCGCGAGCCAGTCGGTGGTGAAGCTGTTCATGGCCGGAGTCGTTCCCGGTCTGCTGCTGGCGGCCGGGTTCATGGTGATCTGTTCGATCGTTGCCCGCGTGCGCGGTTTTCCGCCGGGACTGCCGGTGCCGTGGAAGGGGAAGGCCCAGGCGACGGGCCGGGCTGGCTGGGCCCTCATGATGCCGGTCATCATTCTCGGGGGCATCCGCTTCGGCCTCGTGACGGACACGGAAGCCGCCGCTGTCGCCGTGGTCTATTCGCTCGGCGTGAGCCTGTTCGTCTATCGCGGCATCCGCCTGCGCGAGCTGCCGAAGCTGCTCAACGAGGCCGGGCGATCGACCGCCGTGATCCTGTTCCTGCTCGCCGCGGCCGGTCCGTTCAGCTGGCTTGTGGCCGAGAGCCAGATCAGCCAGACCGTGGTCGACATCATCCAGTCGTGGTCGACCAATCCGGTGGTGGTGATGCTCATCATCAACGGCTTTCTGCTGCTCATCGGCTGCATCATCGAGCCGTTGCCCGCGATGATCATCTTCCTGCCGGTACTGATTCCGCTCGGCACCCAGCTCGGTATCGATCCGATCCAGTTCGGCGCGGTGGTCGTGCTCAATCTCATGATCGGCCTCATGCACCCGCCGATCGGCCTGCTCCTGTTCGTGGTGTCGAGCATCGGCCGCATCCGCATCATTCCGGTCATGTGGCAGATCCTGCCCTTTCTTGGATGGGCGCTCGTGGTCCTGTTGTTGACCATCGTGTTTCCGCCGATCACCACCTGGCTGCCGGGACACCTGCATTGACGGCGATCGCCCATGCCGCGCTTGCGGTCGCCCTGTTCAACGCGAGATACCGTTGAACGTGAATCCGATCCATGCTGCCTTCGCTTCGCTCCTTCGCTCCTTCGCTCCTTCGCGCCGGCTTGCCGTCGGCGCCGGTCCTGGCCGATGGCGAACTCCGGGCCATCCGGCCGGCCGAGATCGTCTGGAAGGTCATCCGCAAGGATCCGCCGCCGGCCCGCGCCTTCATCCAGGGTGATCAGGAACAGTCGGGCGCGATCACCGTCCGGGCCCGCGCCGCAGCGGGTCACAAGTTGCTGCCGCACACCCATCCGGACGAGCGGACCATCACGGTGCTCGAGGGCACTTAGTGGTCAGCCGTGGCGACGTGTGGGACGAAGCCAACCTGCTGCCGTTTCCGGCGGGCAGCTTCAACATTGTTTCGGCGGTCGTGCCGCACTACAGCGCGGTGCTCGACGGCGAGGCGAGCTTCCAGGAAAGCGGCACCGGACCGAGCCGCAACGACATGATCCCGCAGCCGGCGCGCTGAAGCCGCTGCCGGTGATCAGCGGACGTTCTGCTGCGGCACCACGTCGAGCAGTTCAACCTCGAAGATGAGCGTCGATCCGGGCGGCACTTCACCGAACGCCCAGCGATTGCCGTATCCCATGTCGGGCGGGATCACCAGTGTCCGCCTGCCGCCGACACGCATGCCCTCGATACCCTTGTCGAGGCCTTGAATCATGCGTCCGACGCCGTGCAGCACGGACAACGGGTGGCCCCGATCGATGGAACTGTCGAACTTGCGCCCCTTGTGATCCGCGGTAGCGGGGTCGTAGACCCACCCCTCGTAGTTCATCACCAGGAATTGTTCCCGCTCGGCGACGGCCCCGACGCCGACCCGGTTGTCAATTGCGACGGTCGCGAGCAACGGTAGTTCCGGCATCGTATCCGCGAAGACGACGGGGCGTTTTTCAGCCATCGCGACCGGTGCGACGGCGCAGAGGGCGCATGCCAGCAACAGCAGTCGCAGGAGTTGCCGGCAGTTCATGGGAGCGAAGCCTCCGGAATCGGAGGCCGAAGAATACCGCGCCATGGCCGGGTGCGGAAGCGATCTCAGGTGCCGTAGATGAGGCTCTTGATCGCCGCGGGCCGCGGCGGTGCGGCGGGATCGACGACGAGGTGACGCACGCCGGCGGCGAGGAGTGCGCGCCGAACCAGGTCTGTCCGGGTCGAATCCGCAAGCGGAGCGAGTTCGATCGCGGCAACCGCGCTGAAGTCGGATCGGCAGACGACGAATGCGAGCGCGTGCGCCCCGACGTCGGCCCGCGCGGTCGACGCCGGCACCAGATCCCGCAACATCACGCGCGCGAACACGTGATGGCCGGGCAGGCCGGTCTTGAGCACCAGGTAGACGAGTCGGTGCGCGCCGGTCAGCAGCAGCGGCGGGCCTGCGGGTGCCGGCGCTGTCGGCAGAGGTGCTGCGGCTCGCGTTGCCGGTACGGCGGCGGTCGCGACCGGGTCGACGGGCGCGGTTTCGCCGCTTCGATGCGACTGGATGAAGCGTTCGAGATCGTTGGCACCCTCGTCCGATCGGCGTTTGCGGCGTTTCGGGACGGCGACGCCCATGCCGCTGCCGCCATCGCCGCGTATCTCCTTCATGATGCGGAGCCATGCCACGACGACAGCCATCATGATCAGGAAACCGGCGACGATCTTGATCCAGTTCATGCAGTTTGACTCCGCAGTCGGCGCCGACGCGGTTTGCGCGGGACGCCCAGCGCGGAAGTATGAAATCCGGGGGTCTTTAGGGCAACTTTCCCGTTCGGGATCGGGTGGTGATCTTGGTTCCGGGCCCCGCCCGGGTCAGCCGGAAGTCGTCTTTTCGGCAGATGGCCAAAACGGGCACCGGCCGCGGCCGGTGCTTCGGCTAGAATCCGCCCTCGATTTCCAATCCTCCAAGAGGGCCAGATCATGGGCGCAGGTGACCTCCGTACCCGCAAGGGCAAGATCAACAACGGCAGTTACGGGAAATCCCGCCCGGGGCGCCCTGTCAAGAAGGCGGCCAAGCCGGTCGCCGGCAAGGCGCGAACCGCCAGGTAGCGGCATTGGTGGAACGACACGCACGGCTGATCGCCGCGCGTGTCGTGATCGTCGTCAGCGCGTGCGTTGCCGCCTGATCTGCCGCATTCCGACCAGCCCGAGACCGACGCCGAGCAAGGCGTAGGTCGAGGGCTCCGGAACGGCTGCGACCTTGGTGGCCTGGAGCGCCAGCATGTCGCTGTTGAACGCCCCCGGCGTGCCGATGTCGCCACGGCCATAGGTGAACGTGCCGGGCGTCGCCACCAGGTCTGCCTGGGCCTGGTTGGTCGCGATGCCGCCATGCACCTCCCAGCTCACGCCGCCCGTCGATGACGTCCACGACACTTTCGCCAACGTCGTGCCGTCGGGTGCCGCGAGCGCGAGGAAGTCCCTGGTATTCCCGAGACTGATGGCGTTGCCCCACGCCCAGTCGATGTCCATGCCCCCGTTCTCGCTCGATGCCGGCGTGCGTCCGAACAGGAACAGGCCGCCGGCGTCGATCCGGGCGGACGCATGCACGCGGAAGCTTTCGACGGCGCTCCCGGTGCCCTTGCTCGACACCACGAGGCCTTGAAGGTCCACGGATGTGCCGAGCGTGTTGTAGACCTCGAACCATTCGCCGCGGGTGTCGCTGACCTTCGCGGGGTTGGGCATGAGTTCCGTGATGCGGATCTGGCCCGGGAGCAGGTCGGTGACGCGCAGCGGAGCCGCCCGTACGACCGGCGAGGCGGTGAAGGCGATGACGGCAAGGGCGATGATGGTGATGCGGTGAGTGGTGTTCATGTTTTGTCTCCGGTAGTGAGGTCGATGTCATCGACCGCCGCGCGAAAGCGGCAGCCAATTGGGACAGTCCCGGGCTTGTTTGAATCGTTGCCATAGCACCCGGGACTGCGAATCGACTTTAGGAGGCGTTGCCTGTTCGCGTGATACCCGCCCTCTGTGGTATCGGCATTCAATACTGGACGGGTTGCGCCATCGGTGCGGACCCTCTCGTGCGGAGGGTCACGAGCCGACATCGGTGCGGGCGTTCAGGTTGCCCGCGGTCGCGAGCCGGAGGCGAAACCCGTGCGCAGGGCCTTCGCTTTTCGGCAGATGCTGCCGATATGCAGGTATGGGTGATCGAGGTCATGCGGCCGGCATGTCCGCGTGATCAAGGTGTGGTATGCCGGACAGCCGAGTGCTACGGCGGGTGCTGATGTTGATAGCCGGCCGGCGACCGAGTTGAGTCTCCGAGTGAGCCATTGTTGACAAATATCTGATTAGGTTATAAAAACTTCCGGCGGTATCAATGCCCTTGCCGGTTCCCCATTCTCACGGGCCCTTGTGCATCCCATGGCGAAGATCGCGGTGTTCAACCAGAAGGGCGGTGTCGGCAAGACCACCACATCGCTCAATCTTTCGGCTGCGCTCGCCCGGCGAGGCTACCGGCCGCTCAGCATCGATCTCGACCCCCAGGCGCATCTGTCGTATATCTGCGGAACGACGGCCGATTCGCCCGACAACAGCATCGTGTCGTTCTACGAGAAGCAGCGCCCGTTGGCGGAGCTGATCCGGATGGGCAATGGCGGCTGGGAAGTGATTCCGTCGCACCTGGAACTGTCCAAGGTCGACTCCCAGTTCGGCAAGGGACCGAATGTCCTGAACCGGTTGAACGGCGGGATTCTCAAGGAAAACCTGGATGCCGGTCGCCCGATCCTGATCGACTGCTGTCCGCTGCTGGGGGTGCTCTCGCTCAATGCGATCTTCGCGTCCGACCGTGTCCTGGTTCCGGTGTCGGCCGATTTCCTGGCCGTCAAGGGCGTCATGCAAGTGGAGCGGACGCTCAAGGCGCTCGAACACGTGCTGCGCAAACGCCTGCCCCGGCGCTATGTGATCACACGATTCGATTCGCGCCGCCGCATGTCCTGGGACATCGTCCGCCAGATCGAGGAGCGTTTCGGCGTCGATGCCTGCCGCACCCGCATCGGCGAGAACGTCAGCGTCGCCGAGAGTCCGGCGGTCAGCATGGATGTCTTCACCCACGCTCCGGGGAGCCGCGGCGCGCAGGACTACGGCGCGTTGCTCGAGGAACTGATCGCCACCGGTTTCATCGACGATCAGCCGGTTGCAGTGGCCGCCTAAGTGCACGACCCCCGGCCTTCCTGCGGTCGGCCCCCCCAATGGGGGGCCAGCTTGCTTGGGAGCGGCCCGGCGCTGCGCTGAAAACAGTGGACGCTGCCCCGGTGATGCGCACTAACCCGTCAGTCGCCGTTCTTTTCCTGGCGCGCGATCAGCGCGAGAATCGTGTTGAGGTCCATCGCTTCCTCCCGGCCGGTTCCGCCCACCAGTTCAGTGCATTCCAGCACCGCCGCATTAAGGTACATG
>JAYTTO010000428.1:0-1731 GCA_043744975.1 Betaproteobacteria bacterium
GTGCTGACCGCAGGCGCGTAGAGGCCGACAGCATCGTCAGCCCCCCGGCGGTCACCGGCAACAAGGCCATGCAACCGTTTGCGTTCGACATCCGATCGCATCCGGATCGCGCCCGACGACTCGAGCAGCACCTGAGCGACCGTTGTCTTGCCGGAGCCCGACAGGCCGTGCATAAGGATGATCGCCGGCTGTTCCCGGTGCGACAGACCGCGGGCGAGGTCCAGGTAGCCCCGAAACGCGCTGACAGGCGCTGGACCGACGCCACCGCCTATTGCCATCTGTCGATCGCGGATGAGCCCGATCTTCGCGCGCACCATTGCCCGGTAGACGAGGTAGAAGCGCAGCAGCTCGACGCCCGCATAGTCGCCGGACTCCTGAAGGTATCGGTCGAGGCAACGCCAGGCCTGGCCATGCAATCCGTGCGCCATCAGGTCCATCGCAAGAAATGCGATCTCGCTCATCACGTCGATCCATCGGAACGACGCGTTGAACTCGATGCAGTCGAACGGCACCGGCGCATCGTCTATCAAGGCGATGTTCCCCAGATGAAGATCGCCGTGGCATTCGCGGACGAACCCCTGTCGCAGGCGCCGGCCGATCGAGGCGTCGCGGCGTGCGAATTCCCGCCTTGTCCAGTCCGCCAGTGCGGCGAGGTCATCGCGCTCCCGCGGGTTCTGCGCCAGGAGCGTTGTCTGCGCAAAGTTCTCGGTGGCCCGTGCCAGAACCTCAGGCGGCGTCCCGAACCGGGCGTCGGGTAGCGCCCGGTCGATTCGCGAATGAAAGGCGGCGATAACCCCGGCCAGCGCATCGACATGCGCCGGCTTCAGGGTCCTTTGCCATGCCATGGCGTCGAACAATCGCTCCTGTGAAAAGCGGCGCATCTTCAACGCGTATTCGATGGCCGGGCCATCGCCGTCGAGCACGGGAGCGGCGGCAGTCCCGGCGACCGACACGACCCCGACATAGAGTTCCCGCGCAGTCCGCCTGTTGAGCCGCAACTCCTCCTCGCAGAAATGGCGCCGGGCCGCCAGCGTACTGAAATCGACGAATCCGAGAGCGACGGGTTTCTTGAATTTGTAGGCAAACGCACCGGCCAGCACGACAATCGAAATGTGTGTCTCGATGACGTCGATGCTCTCGGCCGGGTGCGGGTAGCGGGCGGGATCACGCAAGGCTTCCACGATGGCCTGCAGGGGTGATACAGACACGGCACCGGCGGTGCCGGAGTTCGGATCGGTATCGGTGGCAATCACGTACGTTCAGACCGGCCAAAAGAAGACAAATTCAGACCGGCGCCCACATTGAATGACGGAAACCCGGGAGCCGGACCGTTGCGAGGACGCAGCCACCACCGTTGGCACCGCTCACGGCTGCTCGCGATCGCCCTTCTCGTGAGGCCGACGTGCGCCCCCGCCCAAGGCCTGGTGGACATCGGCGTCGTAGGTGGCCAGCGCGTGTCCGATGTGCTGCAGGCCTGTCGTGCTCACGGGAACCTGTCAAGCGAGGAGTGCCGTCTCGCGATTCATGCCGCGACCACGACCGTCTACGTTCAGGGCGTGGACAAGCTGAACGGCCGGGTGGGGTCGGGCTCCGGTTCCCTGGTTTGTCCTGAGGTCGTCCTGGTCGCGGCACATACGGCAAAGCCCGCGCTGGCATTCGGTGACGGCTTTCGCTTCGGTGCGTCGCTGACGGCGACCTTCGCGTCCGATCCGTTCGCACCCGCGCCGGCCG
>JAYTTO010000429.1:0-4159 GCA_043744975.1 Betaproteobacteria bacterium
TGCAACGAGGACATGACCGCTTCCGATCTGGTCGGGCGTTTTCTGCTCGATGCCGACGGCACGCGTTGGCAGGATGGCCCGCTGACCATGGCCGCCCGCCATGGGGCCATCTGCTATCTCGATGAAGTGGTCGAGGCCCGCCAGGACACGGCGGTGGTGATCCATCCGCTCACCGATGCCCGCCGTTCGCTGCCGCTCGAGAAGAAAAACGAACTGGTGCACGCGCATCCGGATTTTCAGCTCGTCATCTCCTACAACCCCGGCTACCAGAGCATCCTCAAGGACCTCAAGCAGTCCACCAAGCAGCGCTTCGGCGCGCTCGACTTCCACTACCCGGTGCGCGAGATCGAGATCGAGATCGTCGTGCACGAAGCGAAGGTGTCGGGCGAGATCGCCGCCCGCCTGGTGTCGGTGGGCGAGAAGACCCGCAACCTGAAAGGTCACGGCCTCGACGAGGGCGTATCCACGCGCATGCTGATCCATGCCGGCTGGCTGATCGCGCGCGGCATTGCACCGGTGGCCGCGTGCCGCGTGACGCTGGTGCGGCCGATCACCGACGATCCCGACATGCGCGACGCGCTCGACGCGGTGGTGACCACGTTTTTCTAGGCGTGCAGATCACGTAGATCGACAGCATGTCGCGCACCGACCTCGACCACTTCCAGCCGCTGATCGCGGATCTGACCCGCGACCATGTCGAGCTGGTGCGGGCGGCATGGCCGGATGCGCAGCGGGTGTTTTCGACCGAAGGTCTCGGCATCTATCTGCGCACGGTCGGCCAGCTCGAAGCGATCGGCGTGACCTGGGCGGCGATCGTCACGTGGCTGCGGCAGGCGCCGCGCGTCGCGGGCCAGGTCGGCGAGGCCATGGTGCCGTCGCTGCTGGAGACGGCGCTGACCGTCTACGGCTACACCAGCCAGCCGGTGATGGAATCGCTGTTCGAGATCGCGGCCCCGGCGGCGCGGCGGGTGCGCGAACCGCGACAGTTCGCAGCCTTCCTCCGACTGGTGGCGGAGATCGCCGAGCGAGCGCCGCGCGGCATCGGGCCGATGCTGAAGCATGCCGACGAATTGCTCGCGCACCTGTCGGTCGGCGACCTGCGCATGTGGGCGCTACTCGGCATCCAGGCGCATTCGCGCGACCTGTTCGCGCAGGAGAACTACTTCGACCTGGCCACGCCGGCGGCGCGTAGTTTCCTGCGCGCCGACAGTACCGGACTGGCGTTCGTCGACATGCGCAAGCGGCTCGTGCTGTATCTGCGCGCGCTGTGGGACAGCGGCCGCGAACTGCGGCCGTTTCCGGCAACGTTGCAGGCGAACCGTCCCTACCTGACCGAACGCGGCATCCACCTGCCGGACGCGTATCGCGCCGTCCAGGGCGAAGCGGCCGGCGATCTCTATCGCGCGGCCACGGCGCATGCCGCCGCGCACCTGGCCTTCTCGCCGCGTAAGCCGATGCCTCGGGCGGGGCTGCGTCCCATCCAGCTCGCGCTCGTGGGCCTGCTCGAAGACGCGCGCGTCGAACTGCTGGCTTGCCGGGAACTGCCTGGCCTGCGGCGCCTGTGGCTGAAGTTCCATGTGGCAAAGCCGGGCGGCGCTACGACTTTTGCCGGGCTCATGGTGCGCCTCGCCCGCGCCCTGCTCGATCCCGACTACGCGGACGAGAGCCCGTGGGTGCAGAAGGCTTGCCGCCTGTTCCTGGATCCGGCCAACGATCTCACCGACGCTTCGATCTGTCGGCCACTGGGCTCGCTGCTGGGCAACGACATCGGCCAGATGCGGCTGCAGTTCAATGCCAAGACCTATGTGGTCGAGCCGCTCTATCGCGACGACAACAGCTTTCTCTGGCTGCCGGAGGCCGACAACGACGGCATGCCGATGCAAGAGGAGGTGATGCTGGCCCAGCCCGACGTGGTCGAGAACGACAACGGCGATGTGATCGACGATCCGCAGGACGGCGAGGCGGAGCAGGGCGTGAAGCCGGTGGGCGCGGACGACCCCGAGCAGCCCCCGGACGGCGCGGCGAGCGAAGTCCTGCGTGTGGTGCAGTATCCCGAATGGGACTACGTGATCGGCCTCGCGCGGCCAGCGTGGGCCACGGTCCGGGAGCAGCGCCCGGAGCCCGGCGACCCGGCTGTGATCAACGCCATCGTCGAGCGCAACGAAGACCTGCTGCGGCGCCTCGACCGCTTGATCCGCGGTAGCGAACTGCGCAAGCAGGTGCGGTTGCGCAAGCAGATGGAGGGCGATCGCTTCGATCTCGATGCGGTGGTGAACGCGATGATCGACGTGCGCTCGCGGCGGGCGCCCGATCCGCGCATCCACACGCGCGTCGACCGCCACGAGCGCGATCTGTCGGTGCTGGTGCTGCTCGATCTGTCCGAGTCCACCAACGACATGGTCAAGGCCTGCAAGACCAGCGTGCTGCATCTCGCCCGCGAAGCCACCGTGCTGCTCGCCACCGCGATGGACCAGATCGGCGACCAGTTCGCGATCCACGGCTTCAGTTCCAATGGGCGCGAGGAGGTGAACTACCTGCGCTTCAAGGATTTCGGCTGTCCGCTCGACGATCACGTGAAAGCGCGGCTGGCCGGCATGCGCGGGCAGTTGTCCACGCGCATGGGCGCGGCGCTGCGTCACGCGACCAGTTGGTTGCGCTACCGCAGTTGCGACAAGAAGCTGATCCTGCTGATCACCGACGGCGAGCCGCACGACATCGATGTGCACGATCCGAAGTATCTGCAGTTCGACGCCAAGAAGGCGGTGGAGGAGGCGAGCCGTCTCGGCATCCTCACCTACTGCATGAGCGTGGACCCGAAGGCCGACGAGTACGTGAGCCGGATCTTCGGCGCGCGCAACTACATGGTGGTGGACCACATCGCGCGATTGCCGGAGAAGCTGCCAGCGTTGTACCTGGGCCTGACGCGCTAACCGCGCGGCCGGGCCGCACGTGGGAACATGGCGTCCGCAGACGGTGCATCGCCACCGTCGCAGAACCGCTATCCAACCATCTCCGGCCGCGCATGGGACTCAAGGCAACCATCTTCAAGGCCGAGCTCGACGTCTCCGACATCGACCGCGGCTACTACCAGACGCACACGCTCACCATCGCGCGGCATCCGTCCGAGACCGACGAACGCATGATGGTCAGAGTGCTTGCCTTTGCGCTGCACGCGCACGAGCAGCTCGACTTCGGCAAGGGCTTGAGCACCGATGACGAACCCGATCTCTGGCAGCGCGACCTGACCGGCGCGATCCAGCTCTGGATCGACGTCGGCCTGCCCGATGAGCGCCGGCTGCGCAAGGCCAGCGGTCGCAGCGGCGCGGTCGTGGTGTATGCCTACGGCGGTCGCGGCACCGGCATCTGGTGGCGGCAGACCGAGCCGGACGTTGCGCGGCTGCGCAACCTGACCGTGAAGACGCTCGCGCCGGATGCCAGCCAGGCGCTGGGCAAGCTGGCCGAACGCAACATGCACCTGCAGTGCACGATCCAGGAAGGGCAGGTGTGGCTGGGCAATGCGGCGACCGGCGTGACACTGGAGCCGGCGGTGTTGCAGCAGACGTAGATCCTCCCGATCTCGCCGCGCTCGACCTGCCCGACCTCGCGGGTACTGCGCCGGCCTGTGCATCCTGGCGCGCCCCCGGTCGCGTTTCCCGGCTGGTACAGGGGTAGCCGGTCCGCCTTCGATCCGCACCTGCACCTGCACCTGTACCTGTACCTGCACCAGGAGCTCTTTCGACGAGCGCAGGCGCCGGACGATTTCCGGCACCAGATGAGGGTTGGTCTCACCGGCACCAACCCTGTTGAAGAAACGCCCGATCGTGAACTTGCAGCCGCCGGCGCGCGCCGCCAGCGCCACTTGTTGCTACGAAAGCACCACAACCGCCGGTGCCAACCCCAGCTTCTTTGCACGCCTTGCGAACTTGCGGTCGTCGAACGATGCGACGCTGGCGCAAGATCTGTAGCTGGTGTGATGCAGCGCATCGGCGAAATCAATACCGGCCCCGAAATTCGACCAGGCCTGTTCGACCGATGCACGGTCTTCGACCGTGATGTGCGCCTGTTCGAGCAGGTGCCGCATGAAGCCACCTGAGCCTGGTGCGAAGCCGTAGTACCCGCGCATGGTCCACTCCAGTTCGAGGATCACCGACTGGCACAC
>JAYTTO010000430.1:0-4168 GCA_043744975.1 Betaproteobacteria bacterium
GCGCACCGGATCTGAGCTGGGAGGTGTCGGTGGGACTACGAAAATCCGACCAGGCGCTGGTCGATGAAGTCAACCGTGTGCTCGACACCCTGCTGGCCGACGGCACGCTGTCGCGCATCTACGCCAAGTACGGCGTGGAGCATCGGCAGCCGTGAGGGCACGGCACCGAAGCTACTCGACGGCAACTGACCGGACATCGCTCCGGGTTCAAGGTCCTCGTCGCCGGGAAGCCAGATGCACTACCGGCTCTGCTGTGTCGGTGGCAGGCAAGCCATCCGACGCCTGATTCCCGAGCAGGCGGGCATACTGTCGCTGACTGATCTCGGACGGCGGAACGCTCAGCACCACCGACAGCACCTGCCGCATACGTCGGTAGGCACTGATGGCTTCGGTTCGCCGGCCCATGCGTTCGTAGCAACGCATCAGCCCCTGATAGAAGGTCTCGACCACCGGATCGGCGTCGATGCCTCGCAAGTAGCACTGCACAGCATTGGCGTCGTCACCGGCCGACTCGAGCAGCCCGCCGCCGGCAGACAATGCGTCGATGAACCGTCCGCGCAATCGTTCTCTTGTGATGATGCTCCAGGGCTCGCCTCGATCGTCGGCCAGAAACGCACCGGAATACAGATCGAGTGTGGCGGCAGTCATCGGTGTGCCGGACGCCAACCGCTGCTCGAATTCCCAGGCATCCACCCAGCATAGCTCCGGGTTGAGCGAGACTCGTCCGCCTTGATGCGTGACGGCCTCCGACGATCCGAGCAATCGCCGCAGACGGACGATGGTGATTGCCAGCGCATTGACCGCTGCATCGCCGTCGTCGTCGCTCCATAGCGCGTCGCACAGGCTCTGGTCGGGCACATCCTGACCGCCACAGGCGATGATCGCCTTCAGCAGCAGCAGTGTCTTGCGCGGCAGTTTGCGCGGAAATTCGAGCCGGTTATTGTCGACCACGACGTCGAAGCGGCCGAGGGTGAAGATCCGGATCGGCCATGGCCAGAGGTTCGAAGCGCCGCGCGGCGGCTTCAGGCGGAACAACGGAATCAATGCGCGAACGAGATCGACCTCGATGCCGGCTTCGATGGCCCGCCCGAACAGCCGTGGCATGGCCCAGTCCGCAAATCGGAGGTAGAAGCGATTGTTGCCTTCGCGGGCCAGCGCGAGGGAGTGGGCCAAGCCCTGCGACACTGCGGCATCGTCGCTCGTCAGCTCGGCGTGCCGGGCGTAGAGCAAGCACACCACCGCACGATAGCAGCGGTAGATGGGCGCCCGATCGACGATCGCCCGGGCGTGCGCAAGCAATCCCGCGGCCGGCTCGGCATGCCCTGTTTCGAGCAGGATGTCGGCGCCGGAAAGCGAGAAGATCAGTTCCTGGAGACGCGAGCCCAGCCGCAGGGCCGCCTCGTGGGCAAGCAGCGTGAGCCTGGCCGCTTCGTCGCGCAGGTCTCGATGAGTCGCCTGGCGTGCCTTGAAGAGGAGTAGCTGCGCCTCATGCATGCCCTGTCCGGGAGCCCTCCGCAGCATCGCCTCGGCCTGCGCCAGAGTCGCGTTCGCGACCGACCAGCGCACCGCGCGCCATTCGACCGTGAACTTCCAGAGGGTCAGTGCAAGCGGCACTACGCGGAGCCCGTTGGTCTCGGCGATCCGGAGTCCGCGGCCGAGATGATCCAGGGCATCCTCATAGCGTGCTTCCTGGAAGCGGAGCCATCCGAGTTGCCCGAAGCACCATGCAGCCTCTGCCGGGCTTGCCGTCGGGCGCTCGGCAAGTCGGATCGCGATGTCCGCGATGCGGTCGCCGCGGTCGAAGTCGCCGGACAATCCGCTCACGACCAGGGCTCCCAGCGCCGCGCCAAGTGCAACGCCCGGGTCCCTGCATTCGGGCAGCAGCGCTTCCACGCGGTGATAAGAAGGTTCCACCAGCGGATGCCACGGCCGCGTGTGGAACAGTGTCATGCATAGCGTGCCCCAGACTCTCAGTTCGGCGTTCACCGATGCGAACCCCGACGTCCGTTCGATCTCGGCCAGGAACTCGTCGAGCCACCCTTCCATCGCGTCGAGTGCATGAAAGCCGAGGAACGCGCCGCTCACGAGCGTGGTCAGGCAGTCGAGCAATCCTGCACGATCGTCGCAGCGACGGAACAGGTGGAGCGCCTGTTCGAGGATACGGGTGCCGGTTTCCGGTTCGGTCTGAAGGAACGCGCGGCCAAGCCAGTACACAAGCCATGGACGGGTCGTGCGTTGCGGCGCCGGCAGCGCCTCGATCCAGCGCCGCAGGGTCTCGCGGCGGCCGCTCTCGAGAATCCGGCCCGCCTGTTCGACGATGAGCCGCCCGGCTTCCTCCCAGCAGGCATGTGCAAGCCACAGATCCATCGCCGGCTCGATGCTGCCATGAGCCTCGAGCGCGCGGGCCGAGCGAGCGACGCATTGCGCGAGTTCGGAAGCGTCGAATGTCTCCCGCGCCCGCATCCTGAGGAAATCGAGGAACAGCGCGTGGAACTGGAAGGTCGGCTCGGGTCCGCTACGACGATCGGTGAACAGGCGTCGACGGTACAGGTCGTCAAGCAGCTGTGGCGCCTCGGCATGGCCGCTCAGCTGTGTCGCAAGCACCGGCGTCACTTGCGGCAGAAATGCGACCGAGAGCAGGATATCGCGAGTCGCCTGCGACGCCTGATCGAAGATCAGGTTGGCGAAATAGTTGAACACCGATTCCCGCGTGTCCGATGGCAGTTCGTGCGCGCCGCCGTCGACGTGACCGACGCGCTCCAGCATCAGGGTGATACCCGCTGCCCAGCCTTGCGCCTGTTGATGCAGGGCCTGCACCAGCCAGCCATCGGTAACCCCGCGTTTGGCGCAGATCGCGATGACCTCGTCGCGGCTCAACTGCAGACGGTCCCAGCCGAAGGTGATCATGGCGCCATTCGCCGCGAACCGGATGAACGACGGCGGTGCATCCGACCGGCTCACGCCGATAACGGCGTTGCCCGGAGGCGTCTGCAGCACGCACTCGCGGATCACGTCATGCAGGATCGCGTCGTCGGGTGCGTCCTGGTAGTTGTCGAGCACCACGGCGACGCCTGGCGGCAGCCGCGCGAACAGCGCCCGGAAGTAGATGCGCGCGAATGCCGGCACGTCCGCCAGATGCTCGGCGGCAAATCGCGGCAGCGATGAGTCGGTCGTTGCGCAAAGCGCGTCTGCCGCCTGCGACAGATGGCCGAACAGGGCCGCCGGGTCGGCATCCCCGGGATCGACCTGATACCACAGGGACGGAATATTGCGGGCGTCGAGCCAGCTCGCGACCAGCGTCGTCTTGCCGGCCCCCGGCGGCGATACGATCCAGACCAACGGCCGGCCGCGGTTGGCGTCGAGCAGGGCGAACAACCGCTCGCGCGGCACCACATCGAACAGGCGCGGCCGACTGACTTTCGCAATCAAGGCTTTGGTCATCGCGGGACAACCTCCTGCTGGGGCCAGTATGCGCCCGTCCCGGCACAGGACCTTGGCCGCTGCGCCGGGCTCCGACCCGGATTACCTCAGTTCGTAAGTACCTTTGTTGGGATTGCACACCTGGAACGCTGCATCCTTGGATGTCGGCCAGCTTTCGACCTTGTATTCGCCCTTCAAGGTCATGCCGTCGTACTTTCCGGTGCCCCACGGCGAAGTGTAGGTTCCACCTCCGCCTTCAGCGCTGTCGGTGTACTCCATCCAGAACTTATCACCATCCATGTCGATCATTTCGCACATGCCGAAGCCTCGCTGTCGGCCGTTGAGGTTCATCCAGGTGCCGTAGCACACCCCCGACATACGGTCGAAGGGGCGCCCGGGAGGATTGGTGAGAACGTTCGAGATGCCTTCGTAGTGGCTCACGACATACTTGTCGCCACCGGTCAGGGTTCTGGCCTGGTCGGTCACACAAAAAATGAAGTCGAAACCACCTCTCTTCGGCATGTTCACCTTGCCGGCTACAGCGCTACCCGCCGAGAGCATCACACCAACGGCGACCGCCGCCATCATCAACGTCTTCATCGCGAGTTCTCCTCATTGGAATATCCGGTTGGAAGATCACGCCGTGAAGAGGGAAGATTGCAGAGGGCACGCCAGAGCGTCTCGGCGGTACCGAAGTGGGCCTGTTCGCCGCTCGCCACCGATTCGACGACACCGGCCATCCCGGCAT
>JAYTTO010000431.1:0-5567 GCA_043744975.1 Betaproteobacteria bacterium
CGGTCGGACAGCAGGCCGACCATGATGAGCAGGCTGACGCTGACGAGACCCGCCCCCAGGTACACGAGAGTGCCCTTGTACTTCCACAGCAGATCGACCAGGTGGCCCATGGGCATCTTGATGGCCCACGGCAGTCCCGCCCAGAAACCCAGGGCGGCGAGAAACGCGGCGGAGAGCCCGAGGTACTCCTTGACGAAGAAGACGCCGACGATGCCGGTCAGTCCGGCGATCCCCGCCGCCATGTACACCATCAGCGGCGGCAGGTAGGAGAGCCGCATGCGGCGCCCGAGGTCGAGCACGTTGCGGTCGATCCAGCCCCACACAAGACCCGTGGCGGCTGGGGGGCGCGAAGCGCCGGTTTCGTTCATGGTGGTTGCCGGTCGATGATGTCAGAACCCGCAGAGAGTAGCGCACCGGGGCGGAAGTTCATCGCCCGCACGGCGCCGTCCGGGCCCGAACGCGGCCGGATGCCCCGCCCCGGCAGCCCGTTTCAGGCGGCGCGGTCGCCGGCCAGGTCGAGCAGCAGGGAATTGATGCGCTTCACGAACGTGCCCGGATCCTCGAGTTGCCCGCCTTCCGCCAGCAACGCCTGGTCGAACAGGATGTGGCTCCAGTCGTCGAAGCGGGTGCCGGCGACTTCGGCCTTCAGCCGCCGGACCAGCGGATGCATGGGATTGATTTCGAGCACGGGCTTGCTGTCGGGAACCTTCTGCCCGGCGGCCTTGAGCAGTCGCTCTAGATTGTTCCCCATCCCGTGCTCGTCCGCGACCAGGCAGGCCGGCGACTCGGTGAGCCGGTGGGTGACGCGGACCTCCCGTGTCTGCCCGCCCAGCGCCTTGCCGATACGCTCGATCAGGTCCTTGTATTCCTCGACGGTCTGCTGCTTGGATGCCTTCTCCTGTTCGTCCTCGAGCTTGCCGAGATCCAGATCGCCCTTTGCCACCGACTGCAGCGTCTTGCCTTCAACCTCCGTCAGATGGGACACGACCCACTCGTCGATGCGGTCGGAGAGCAGCAGGACCTCGACCCCCTTCTTGCGGAACACCTCGAGGTGCGGCGAATTCTTCGCCGCGGCGAAGCTGTCGGCCGTGATGAAGTAGATCCGGTCCTGGCCTTCCTTCATGCGGGCGATGTAGTCGGCGAACGAAACACTCTGCACATCGGTGTCGAGATGGGTCGACGCGAACCGCAGCAGCCTGGCGATGCGCTCGCGGTTGCCGACATCCTCGCCGATGCCTTCCTTCAGCACCCGCCCGAACTCCGACCAGAAGGTCGTGTACTTTTCTTGCTCGTTGGCGGCGAGATCGTCGAGCACCCCGAGGACCTTCTTGACCGATCCGCTGCGGATCGCCTCGACGTCGCGCGACTGCTGGAGCATCTCGCGCGAGACGTTGAGCGGGAGGTCGGCGGAGTCGATCACGCCGCGGACGAAGCGCAGGTAGGCCGGCAGCAGTTGCTCGGCGTCATCCATGATGAACACGCGCCGGACGTACAGCTTCACGCCGCGGCGGTGGTCGCGATCCCACAGGTCGAACGGGGCCCGTGCCGGGATGAAGAGCAGCTCGGTGTACTCCTGCCGGCCCTCGACCCTGGCATGGGTCCAGGCGAGCGGTGCCTCGTGATCGTGCGCGACGTGCTGGTAGAAGGCTTCGTACTGCTCCCTGGTGATCTCGGTCCGGGGTCGCGCCCACAGGGCCGAGGCCTGGTTGACCTGCTCGTCCTCGTCGGTCGTCACCTGCTCCGATTTGGCCTCGTCCCACTGTTCCTTCTTCATCACGATCGGCAGCGTGATGTGGTCGGAGTAGCGGCGCAGCACGTCGCGCAGCTTCCAGCCGGCGAGGAACTCGTCCTCACCCTCCCGCAGGTGCAGAGTCACCGCGGTCCCGCGCTGCGGGAGATCGGCTGGCTCGATGGTGTAGTCGCCGCCGCCCGAGGATTCCCAACGCACGCCCTGGTCGGGATCCAGACCTGCGCGGCGCGTCTCGAGCGTGACCCGGTCGGCGACGATGAACGCCGAGTAAAACCCGACGCCGAACTGGCCGATGAGATTCGCGTCGCGGGCCTGGTCGCCGGTCAACGCGTCGAAGAACTCGCGGGTCCCGGACTTGGCGATGGTGCCGATGTTGCCGATGACCTCGTCGCGCGACATGCCGATGCCGTTGTCGGCGATGGTGACGGTGCGGGCCGCCTTGTCGAACGACACCCGGATCCTGAGTTCGGGGTCGTCTCCATAGAGCGCCGGGGTGGCGATCGCCTCGAACCGCAGCTTGTCGGCGGCATCCGAGGCATTGGAGATGAGTTCCCGCAGGAAGATCTCCTTGTTGCTGTAGAGCGAGTGGATCATGAGGTCGAGCAACTGCTTGACCTCGGCCTGGAAGCCCAGCGTTTCGCGTTGTGTGGTTTCGGACATGTTCTTGCGCCCCCGGCGGATTCAGGAGGCGCGAAGCTTGGGGCAGCTCACCGCGATTTCAAGGTTCCGGCGCAACGACACTGGATCAGCCTTGCTGTCTCATGCCGCTGCGTCGGGCGGGGCATGATCCCGCCCCACGGCGTCGCCCGTCCAGAGACGTTCGTCCGCGACGATTTCCATCAGCCGGACATAATCGGTCTTGCCATTGCCGAGTAGCGGAATGGCCTCGAACCGGACCACCTTGCGGGCTACCGCGAGTTCCTGCTCGCCCAGGTTGCGCGCGGCCTTCTGCAGGCGCGCGCGCGTCAACGCAGGGTCGGTGGTGAACAGGACTGTCGTCTCACCGCCCGCCGCTTCGAGCTTGAGGACGGCCGCATGCGAATGTGCCGGGGATACCGCGGCCGCGACGCGCTCGACCTGATCGAGCGACACCATCTCCCCGGCGATCTTGGCGAATCGCTTGACCCGCCCGGCGATCCGCAAGAAGCCCTCGTCGTCGATCTCCACCACATCGCCGGTGCGATGCCAGCCTTCGCCGAAACTGGAAGCGACCGGCTGCAGCACCCCGGGCGCATCGGCGCTGATGTAGCCGAGCATCACCGCAGGGCCGCGCATGTGCAGCACGCCGCCGGCATCGATGCCTTCGACCGTCTCCATACGCGCCTCGTTGCCCGGGAGCAGGCGACCCACCCTGCCCCGCTTGAACTGCAACGGCGTGGACAGCGATATGACCGTGCATTCGGTGGCTCCATAGCCCTCGAAGATGCGCAGGCCGAACTTTTCCAGCCAGAGCCGCTCGACCTCCTCGCCCAGTTTCTCGCCCCCTGAAATCACATAGCGGACGCTGCCGAAATCGCCGGGGTGGGCGTTGCGGCCGTAGAACCCGAGGAAGGTGCTGGTGCCGAACAGGTAGGTGACGTCGCGCCGGTAGGCGATCTCCGGAATCGCGCGGTAGCGCAGCGGCGAAACATAGAGAAAGAGCTTGGTGCCGGTGAGTACATTGAGCATGACGCCCGCCGTGAAGCTGTAGGCGTGATACATGGGCAACGCATTGAGCACCTTGTCGGCCGACGTGAAGTCGATCACCGAGGCGATCTGGCGGATGTTCGCCTGGATGCCCGCGTGCGACAAGGCCACGCCCTTGGGCTTGCCTTCGGACCCCGAGGTGAACAGGATCACCGCGGGTTCGTGGGGATTCACTGCCCGCCGGACCAGTCGCGGGAAGCGCAACGCGAAGAGCATCAGCCAGAGCTTGTCGATCGCGCCGAATGCGGGCCGGATGTCCTCGACATAGAGGATGTGCAAGCCGCCGAGGACCGCCATCAGCGGTTCCAGTCCGGCCTGCTCGACGAAGTGCCGCGACGTGATAACGGTCCGCAGTCCGACGGCGGCTCGGGCACTGGCGATGCCTCGGGCCCCGCTGGTGTAGTTGAGCATCGCCGGCACCCGCCCGATGCACTCGAGGCCGAGCAGCACGCCGACGGAGACGATCAGGTTGGGCAGCATGACGCCGACGGTCTCGTGCTCGCGCGAGTGCCGCGCCGCCCAGCGCCCGATCGCAAGGCTGGCCTTGAGCAGATCGCCGTAGGTCTTCGACTCCTCGTTCATGTCTTCGATGATGTGGGTGTTGCGCCCCTCTCGATCGACCGCATCGAGAAAGGCATCGAAGATGCCCTTCGGCGGTTGCGAATGAAACGTGGCCGCCTGGAGGATGTGCGCCAGTTCCCGCGCGACCGCTTCGCGCCGCGCTTTCGGACCGAGGGCGGCCGGCACATCGATGTGGGCAGGGGGCTGGATCCGCAGCGTGACGGGGCCGCCGGGGCACGGACGGTCGATGCGGATCGGCACGAGCGTCGCGCCGCTCCGCATCGCGATGAGCGCGGGTACTTCGTAGATCTTCATCACATTGCTGGCGCGTGCCACCCGCCCTTCCGGGAACAACGCCACCGGGCGCCCTTGCTCGATCAGGCGCAGGATCTTCTTGACCGTCTGCGGGTGGTTCATGTCCCAGATCTGGTGCTCGACGAACCGGGAGAGAAAGCGCAGCCAGGGACCGCGAAGATCTTCGCGCGGAAAGATCACCACAGGCCGGATCGGCAGGCACAACGCCAGCCACAACCAGTCCATCGTGGTCGGGTGGTTGGCGACGATGAGCACCCGTCGCTCCGCAAGCGTCGAAGTGTCTCCGGTAACGCTGACACGGAATCGCATCCGCACCAGCCACCCCAGCACTCCCGTCATGGCCAGGTTCCTTTCGAGTGGAAAGGCATCGAAATGCTCCACGCTGACAGTGCACGGCCCATGCCCGCCCTCAGCCAGCGGTCCGCCCCATGGACCGGTGCGCTCACGCCACTGTGACCAACTTGGAAATCTCGCGGCAACCCCAAAGAAATCTCTTTCCGGATATCCACTCTAACCTGCCATTTTGCGAGATTTGCGGGAGAAAAAGCATCCCGTTACAGTGAGTTGGCTGGAATTGTAGCCAGACTTGAATAGTTTCGCCCGATTCAAAACTTACTTACTTCCCGGAGAACTGACAAATGGACATGCACATCCCCGTCGCACTGCTCAAAGCCGCCGAAGAAGCTGCAAACTACGATGGTTCCAGCAAGCAACTCGACTTTTTCTGCTCCAAACAGCTTTCTGCGACCTACGACGCCGACCAGCTTGCCGTGTGGCTCCGGCTGCGCCCGACCCCGCGCCCGAGTTTCAACCCCGAACTGCTGCGCGACCTGAATACTTACTGCCGACTGCTGTCCGAGAGCGACGCCAGGATTGATTTCCGCGGCGAAGACCGCCCGGTCGAGTACGCGGTGCTGGCCTCGGCAACCCCCGGGGTATTCAACCTGGGGGGAGACCTTGCCCTGTTCATGCGGTTGATCGAGGCGCGCGACCAGGATGGATTGGCCAGTTATGGCAAGGCGTGTGTTGATGTCCTGTACAGCAATTACAACGGACACGGATTGCCCATCCTCACGGTTTCACTGGTTCAAGGTGAGTGCCTGGGTGGTGGTTTCGAAGCCGCCCTGTCCAGCGACCTGATCGTTGCCGAGCGGTCGAGCCGGTTCGGATTCCCGGAAATTCTATTCAATCTGTTCCCGGGCATGGGGGCCTATTCCTTCCTCGAACGCAGAGTGGGAAGGAAGGCCACGGATGA
>JAYTTO010000432.1:0-3506 GCA_043744975.1 Betaproteobacteria bacterium
GTGCCGGCCTGGTATCGGGAACGCATCACCGCGCAGTCGCTCGCGCTGTTTCCGGTGATGGTCAACCGCAAGCCGTTCGGCATCTTCTACGGCGATTGCGCCCGCGCGCACGGGCTGAGCTTCGGCGCCGACACGCTCGCGCAACTTAAGACGCTGCGCAACCAGGCGGTGCTGGCGATCAAGGCGGGCGGGCGCTGAGGGAGGTGACGACCCCCCCAGCCTTCCTGCGGTCGGCACCCCCCAATGGGGGGCTGCTTGCTTGGGGCGGCCCGGCGCGCAGTCGTGACGCAGGATGCCGGCAGCGCAGCCGCCACCAGCATCAGATTCAATTTCTTGAATGTGGGGTATAGGTTCGGGAGCGGTTCGAACTCGACCAGGTCGGGTGCCGGGTCATACGCGCTCTCGACACCACCGCAGACGTGCGCCGACGTCGGTTTCGTTGCGCCGCCTTGAACTCGCCAGCCTTCGTCGGCATTGCACGGCCCGGGCGCCCGTAGGTGGAGGGCAAGGCGATCTCCGGCAAAATGGCGTCATGACGTGCGGGGGGCATCGTCGGGCCGTTGCGGCGGTCCACCCTGTTCCGACCATTCGGACATCCACCAGCACAAGGACACCAGCAGATGCCCAATCCCCGGGAGATCCGTTTCAACGCCTTCGCGATGAATTGCGTCGGTCATCAGTCGCCGGGCCTGTGGACGCTGCCGGGCGATCAGTCGTGGCGCTACAACGATCCGGACTACTGGATCGAACTGGCACAGATCCTGGAACGTGGACTGTTCGATGGGTTGTTTCTGGCCGACGTGCTCGGCGTCTACGACGTCTACGGCGGCACGGTCGATGCCGCCCTGCGCACTGCCTCGCAGGTGCCGGTTAACGATCCGCTGATGCTGGTGGCGATGATGGCCCAGGCCACGCGCAACCTGGGCTTCGGTGTCACCTGTGCCGTGACTTACGAGCATCCGTATCCGTTCGCGCGCCGCATGTCGACGCTCGATCACCTCACGCGCGGCCGCATCGGCTGGAACATCGTCACCGGCTATCTCGACAGCGCCGCCCGCAACATGGGGCTCGACCGGCAGATGGCGCACGACGACCGCTACGACTACGCGGAGGAGTATCTCGAAGTCTGCTACAAGTTGTGGGAAGCGAGCTGGGAACCGGGCGCGGTGCTGCGCGACAAGGCGGGCGGGATCTTCACCGATCCGTCGAAGGTGCATGCGATCGGTCACGCTGGAAAGGAGTTCCGCGTTCCCGGCATCCACCTGTGCGAGCCGTCGCCGCAGCGCACGCCGGTGCTCTACCAGGCCGGAGCTTCGGCCCGCGGCAAGTCGTTCGCCGGGCGCCATGCGGAGTGTGTATTCATCTCGGCGCCCTCGCAAAAGGCACTCAAGCAGTCGGTGCTGGGCATCCGCGAGGCCGCGCAGCTCGAAGGGCGCGATCCGGCTTTGGTCAAGATCTTCGCGATGTTCACCAGCATCGTCGGCGACACCGAAGCAGCGGCGAAGGCCAAACTCGAAGAGTACCGCAGCCATATCAGCGTCGAGGGCGCGCTCGCGCTGCTGTCGGGCTGGACCGGCATCGACATGGCCGGTTACGCGCCCGACGACGCGATCCGCTACATCGAGAACGACGCCGGTCGCGGCGCGCTCGAATCGTTCACCCGTGCCGATCCGGATCGCGTGTGGACCGTGCGGGAGGTGGCCCAGTGGGTCGGGATCGGCGGTCGCGGGCCGGTGGCGGTCGGGACCCCGGCCCAGGTGGCTGATGCCATGGAAGACTGGATCGACCAGACCGGCATCGACGGCTTCAACCTCGCGTACGTGGTCGCGCACGACACCTTCCGGGATCTGGCCGATCACGTGGTGCCGGAACTGCAGCGGCGCGGCCGGTACAAGACCGAGTACGCCGCGGGCACGCTGCGCGAGAAGCTGTTCGGCGGCAGCGCTCTGCTCGACGGCCGCCATCCGGCCGGCCGGCATCGCCACGGGGTCGCGGCACCGTAGAGGCCTCGATGCCGAAGGCGATGCCCTGCACCGCGCAGCTTGCGCCGGGCCTGCCAGCGGCCGGAGTCCGCTGTCCTTCACCAGGCACAGACAGTCCCCAGGGACTGTCTGTGTCCGGGCTCAGTCCGCAAGCAAGCTGGCCCCCCATTGGGGGGTGCCGACCGGAGGAAGGCTGGGGGGTCGTCAGTTCAGGGGCTGCGTTCGGCTCCGCCGATCTCGTGCAGGCTGCTCGCCTGCGTGACGTTGCTGCCGGGCGGCACGCTGCGCGTGAGCCACACATTGCCGCCGATGGTCGATCCGCGGCCGATGGTCACGCGGCCGAGCACGGTTGCGCCCGCGTAGATCACCACGTCGTCCTCCAGGATCGGATGCCGGGCAAGGCCCTTCTTGAGATGGCCATCCTCGTCCGCCGGAAAGCGCTTGGCGCCCAACGTGACGTGCTGGTAGAGCCGCACGTTCCGGCCGATCACTGCGGTCTCGCCGATCACCACGCCGGTGCCGTGATCGATGAAGAAGGCGTCCTCGATCTGCGCACCGGGATGGATGTCGATGCCGGTCTGCGCATGCGCTTTCTCGGCGACCAGGCGCGCCAGCAGCGGCAGTTCCAGGCGATAGAGCTGATGGGCGATGCGGTAGTGGATCATCGCCTCGATCCCGGGATAGCAGAGCAGGACCTCGTCGACACTGCGCGCGGCAGGATCGCCGTCGAAGGCGGCCTGCACGTCGGTGTCGAGCCGTTCGCGAATGCGCGGCAGCGCGTCCGCGAACTCCTGAACGGCGCCACGCGCACCAGCCTCGACGTCGGCGCCGTTCTCGCCGAGCATGCGCGCGGCCTCGCGCAGTTCGAGCCGCATCTGCACCAGCAGCGAATCGAGCGCCGTGTGCAGCGTGTGCCCGACGTAGTAGTCCTCGTTCTCCTGGCGCAGCGCTGGAGGCCCGAGTCGCATCGGAAACAGCGCGCCGCGCAGGCCATCGGCGATCTCCGCGATCGATTCGCGCGACGGGAACCGGCGCTCGCCGGACTGGAGCGGCCGGCGCACGCTGCCGCGCCACTTCTCGCGGGCGGATCGCAGGCCCGACACGACGTGAGTCAGGTCGATCATCTTGGACTCGGTGGACATGCAACCCCCTGTTCGATCGGAAGACCGGCAACGCGATGGTAACGCGACGGTGACGCGATGGTACCGGGTAAAAACCCATCCTGCCCCGGGGCCGGCTGTGTTGAAATAACGGCTGTCCGCCATCGTTCCGCTACCGTCGCTCCGCCATGTGCCAGCTTCTCGGGATGAACTGCAACGTCCCGACCGACATCGTGTTCTCGTTCACCGGCTTCCAGCAGCGCGGCGGCCGCACCGACGATCACGCCGACGGCTGGGGTATCGCGTTTTTCGAAGGCCGCGGCTGCCGCCTCTATGTCGACTCGGCCGCCGCGGCCGATTCGCCGGTGGCGCAACTGGTGCGCAGCTATCCGATCCGCTCGCTCAACGTGATCGCGCACATTCG
>JAYTTO010000433.1:0-1530 GCA_043744975.1 Betaproteobacteria bacterium
CGGTCAGGTGCTTGAGTAGCGCGGCGGCCACATGCTGGCCGGTGCCCGTGCCCGCAGTCGCGATGCTCAGCTTGCCCGGGTTGCCACGCGCGAACTGGACGATATCCCTCAGCGTCGACTGCGGCAGGCCGCGACGGGCAACGAGCGCATAGGATGCCGATCCGATCAACGCGATCGGGACCAGGTCGGTCACCGGGTCGTAGCCCGGGTCTTTGTAGAGGCCGGGATTGAACGCGAGGTTTGCGAGGCCTCCCACGAGCAAAGTGTAGCCGTCGGCCGGCGACTGGATCGCCGCTTGCGTGCCGACCAGCGTTCCCGCTCCGGTGCGATTCTCGACCACGAACGCCTGCCCGAGCTCGCGCGACAGCCGGTCCGCGAACAGGCGGCCGATGAAGTCGTAGCCGCCGCCCGGCGCAGAAGGCACGATGATGCGAACCGGCTTCGTCGGATAGGCGGCGACGAACGTAGTGCAGGTCGCCATCGCGATCGCGAGCATGAAGCAAGCTGCGAGGCGGCGGCGCATGGCCGGATACATTGGAAGCATCGTCGTATCCCGGCTCTACACGATCGAGCAGACTTCGCCGAAGGCCGGCCGCGGCAGGCGCTCGTGCAGCGCGCTTCGATCACCGTGGCCGATCGCGCAGAGGAAGTTCGACTTTACCTGTCCATCGGGGAAGAATTCACGATCCACCGCCTCGTTGTCGAAGCCGGACATCGGTCCGCAGTCGAGCCCCAGGGCGCGCGCCGCCAGGATGAGGTATCCGCCCTGCAGGCTGCTGTTGCGCAAAGCTGAGGCTTCGGCGAGTTGGGGCTTGTCCACGAACCCGGAGCGCAGCTCGCGGCCGGGGAAAAGCCGCGGCAGCCAGTCGTAGAACCGGGTGTCGTACGCGACGATCGCGACCACGGGAGCGGCTGCGGCCTTCGGCCGGTTGCTTTCGGTGAGATGCGGCGCCAGGCGCTGCTTCGCGGCGGCAGTGACGATGAACGCGATTCGCACCGGAAACGAGTTGAAGCTCGTCGGGCCCCATTTCATCAGCTCATAGAGGGCGACGAGGCGTTCGTTCTCCACCGGCTCGGGCAGCCACTTCCGATGCGTGCGCGCGCCGCGAAACAGCATATCCAGCACGTTCTCACCGGACGCGCCGCCTGCGGTCACGCGGGCTCCGCGACGACGCGGTTCTCGATGTGGCCGATCCCGTCGATCTCCGCGCGCACGACGTCACCCGCCTTCAGCCAGAAAGGAGGGTCCATCGCGATGCCCACACCTGCGGGCGTGCCGGTGGCGATGAGGTCGCCGGGCTCGAGCGTCATCACGGTCGTGAGATGCTCGATCTGCTTGAAGATGTCGTGGATCATGAGGCCGGTCGACGCCTTCTGGTGCACCTTGCCGTTCACCAGGAGTCGCATCTCCAGCGCGTGCGGATCGGGGATCTCGTCGGCGGTCACCATCCACGGACCGCACGGACCGTGGGTGTCGAACGACTTTCCAATGGTCCACGTGGGCGTCCTCAACTGCCAGTCGCGCACGCT
>JAYTTO010000434.1:0-5637 GCA_043744975.1 Betaproteobacteria bacterium
GGCGTCTTCGTGGTGCTCGTGGTGTTCCTCGCGATCGGGCTCACGCGCGATCCGCGCGAGGTGCCCTCGCCGCTGATCGACAAGCCGGCGCCGCCGTTCACGTTGGTGCAACTGCACGAGCCGGCGCAGCAGTTGTCCGCCGCCGACCTGAAGGGCCAGGTGTGGCTGCTCAACGTGTGGGCCTCGTGGTGCGTCTCGTGCCGCCAGGAACATCCGCTGATGGTCGAGCTCTCCCGGGCCGGCGTGGTGCCGATCTACGGTCTCAACTACAAGGACAAGCGCGATGACGCCCTGCGCTGGCTGGGGCAGTTCGGCGATCCGTACACGGTGTCGATCATGGACGCGGACGGCAAGGTCGGCATCGACTACGGCGTCTATGGCGTGCCCGAGACCTACGTCATCGACAAGGAGGGCGTGATCCGCTTCAAGCAGATCGGTCCGATCACGCCCGAGGTGCTGAAGCAAACCATCATTCCACTCGTGCGCAGGCTGCAGGGATGATGAGCGTGCGCTCGATCGCTGCGGTCCTGGCCCTGTGCTTCTCGCTGGCGGCGGTCGCCGCGGACCCGGCCCGGCCCGCCGTGGCGGACCAGGTCCTGGAGCAGCGGCTGATGACACTGTCGGCCGAACTGCGCTGCCTTGTCTGCCAGAACCAGTCGCTCGCCGATTCACACGCCGACCTCGCCATCGACCTGAAGAACCAGGTGCGCGAGATGATGCGCGAAGGCAAGACCGATGCGCAGATCAAGGACTACCTGACGCAGCGCTACGGCGATTTCGTGCTCTACAACCCGCCGGTCAAGGCGATCACCTGGATGCTCTGGCTCGGTCCGTTCGCGGCGCTGCTGCTGGGCTTCGCCGGCCTCGTCTGGTACCTGCGTCGTCGCCGCCGCGTGGTCGCTGCTACCCCGGTCGAGCTGTCGGCGGCCGACACCGAACGCGTTCAGCGCCTGCTCGACGGCGCCGCCGCGCCGCCGCAACCGCACTGAGCCGGTCGCGCTGGCTGACGGGGTGATCCGCATTGCCGGCAACGCAGGGATCCGCATCGGTCGCCGGTGTCGCCGCAGCGCCGGCGCCATGGCTGGCATGGCTGGCATGGCGCTGCTCGTGTCGCTGACCACGCCATCGCCCGCGGTGATGCGCCCCGGGCCCACGGAACTCGAACCTGGTGTCGCTCACACGCTGGCGCAGTGGCGCACCGACCAGTACCGGATGGTCCGCTACCATCTGGTGCTGTCGATCGAGGCCGACCGCCTGCGCGGCAGTGTCGAAGTGTCGCTGCTGCGGCGACAGCCGCTGACCGATGTCGTGCTGGACTGGCGACCGGTGGCCGTCGCTGGCGGCGTGACGCCCAAGGTGCTCGCGGTGCGCATCGCCGGCAAGCGGTTCGACGGCGCGGTGTTCCGTGACGATCACATCGTCATTCCCGCCAGCGCGCTGCCGTTGGGCGAGGTCGCCATCGCGTTCGATCTGATCGTGCCGATCGCGGCGAGCGGCACGGCGGTGACGCGGTTTCGCGATCGCGCCGATGCTGCCGACTACGTCTATTCGCTGTTCGTGCCGGCGGATGCGAGCACGGTGTTCCCGTGCTTCGACCAGCCCGACCTGAAGGCGCGCTTCCGGCTCGAACTGGAGACACCGCGGGCGTGGACCGCGGTGAGCAATGCGCCGGGCACCACGGCGCCGGCGCGCTTCGCGAGCCGCATCGTGCACCGGTTCGACGAATCCGAGCCGATCAGCACGTACCTGTTCGCCTTCGCCGCCGGGCCGTTCGATGTCATCGCCGATCCTGGCGGCAAGTCGCGCCTGTTCGTGCGTCACTCGCAACGCGAACGCGCCACCGCCGATGCGATCGAGGTGCTGCGGCTCAATCGCGAATCGGTGACGTGGTTCGAGCAGCGCTTCGCCCATGCGTTTCCGTTCGCCAAGTACGACCTGGTGCTGATTCCGGAGCTTGCCTACGGCGGCATGGAGCACGCCGGCGCGACCTTCCTGCGCGAGGACGCAATCGTGTTCCCGTCGCAACCGACCGACGCCGATCTGCTGCGGCGCGCGCTGCTGGTGTTCCACGAGACCTCGCACCAGTGGTTCGGCGATCTGGTCACGATGCGCTGGTTCGACGACCTCTGGTTGAAGGAAGGTTTCGCGAACTACATGGCGGCAAAGGCGGCGGAGGCGATCCTGCCGGCAAGCGAAGCCTGGACCGCGTTCAGCCTGCGCAAGAGCGAAGCCGTCCGTACCGACGTCACCCGCGGGACCGTGCCGGTGCACCAGCCGCTGGCTAATCTCGATCAGGCCAAATCGGCCTACGGCAACATCGTCTACAACAAGGCGCCGGCGGTCTTGCGTCAGGCGGAGTTCCTGCTGGGCGACGAGGTCATGACGCGCGCGGTGCGGGCGTTCGTGCACGCGCATGCGTACGGCGCCGCGCAATGGGGCGATCTGGTGCGCGCGTTCGAGGACGCCGCCGGCTATCGCCTGGAGGCGTGGGCCGATGCGTGGGTCGAGACGGCGGGCGTGCCGACCATCACCACCGAGGTGCAGGTGCGCGACGACCGGATCGAGCGCCTGGTGGTGCGGCAGGTCGATCCGTCACCGGCCGGCCGGGTCTGGCCGCAACGCCTGCGCGTGCTGCTGTGGATGCCCGACGGCAGCCACCGTGCGGTCGACGTGCTGAGCGATCAGCCGGTGGTGGAGATCGAGTCGTTGCGCGGCGCACCGGTGCCGTGGTTCGTGTTCGCCAATGCCGGCGACTTCGGCTACGGCCGGTTCCTGCTGGATGCCGGTGCGCGCGACGCGCTCGCCCGCGTGCTCGCCGCGACCGACGACATACTGCTGCGCTCGCAGTTGTGGCAGGCGGCATGGGAGACCGTGCGCGATGCGCAGTGGGCGCCGGAGGCCTTCATCGATCTCGCCTTGACGACGCTGCCGCGCGAACGCGATGCGCGCGTGCTGCAGGCCCAGCTCGGCCGCATCCAGACCGCGCTGCGCTGGTATGTCCCATCGGCCCGGCGCGCATCGGTGGCACCGCCGATCGAGGCCGCGGTGCTGGCGGCCATCGACGCTGCGCCCGATGCCGGCACCCGCATCCTGTTGCAGCGATCGTTCCTGTCGCTCGCGACCACGCCGTCGGCGTTCGAGGTCATCGAAGCATGGCTCGACGGCACGCACGTCGTCGCCGGGGTGACGTTCACGTCGCGCGACCGGTTCCGCATGATCCAGAGCCTGATCGTCGCCGCGCGGCCAGGGGCGAAGGCGCGGCAGGATGCCCAGGCGGCAGCCGACTCCGGCGACGACGGCCGCCGTCTCGCCTATGTGACCGCGGCAGCGGGTATCGACGCCAAGGACCGGTTGTTCACGACCTGGCTGCCGGCGGCGCCGGATGCGCAGCCCGAGGCGTGGGTCGAGGAGGCGCTCGGTCCGTTCAATACCGTGGAACAGCAGGCGGCGACAGCGCCGCATCTGCGTGCGGCACTCGATGCGGTGCCTGCCTTGCGGCGCACGCACCGCATCTTCTTCGTTGATCGCTGGCTCGAGGCCTTCGTTGGCGGCCAGGACTCGGCCGCATCGCTGGCGGTGGTCGAGGCGTTCGCCGCCGATCCGTCGCTGGCGCCGGACCTGCGCCGCAAGGTGCTCGAAGCCGTCGATGCCTTGCAACGCACCGTCGCCATCCGCGCGCGGTTCGGCGCTGCGCCATGAAACTCGTGGTGGTCCTCGTGTTGTGGGGATGTGCCACCGCTGCGTTCGCGCAGGACGGGATCGCCATGGAGGATCGCGTGGGGCGCACCTACTGGGCCCGCCCGGCACTGTCCGAGACCAGTGTCGAGTTCCACGCCGATCTCGACCTGCGCAAGCGACTGGCAATCAGCGACCAGCGCCGCTTCCGCATCGTCGGTATCGACTTGGGCGGCCCATGGCCGCCGAGCGATCCGATCTATCGCGTGCAGTTCGACGACGGCACCATCGCGTACATCGATGGCCGCGATTTCGAGCGTCGGCTGTTCACCGAACCGAAGGCGAACCAGGTGCCGTTCTCGCCGATCCTGAAGCCGCCGCTGGGGCAGGGCATCCACGCCTACCAGTTCGAGCGCAGCAGCATTTTCGTCGCCGACCCGGATGTCATGTGGGCGCGCATCCGCAACCAGGGACCACGCACCTTTCGTCCCGGCAATCAGCCGATCGAACCGCCGTCCTCGATTCTCGAATCACCGACGGCGCCGATCATCACGCCGCGCTAGTGTAGCGTTGCCGATGGATGTTCAAGCGCGCCAGCGAGGCACCGATCGCCATTGCCGTCTCGCGGTCACAGCAGATCGGGTTTGTGAGACTTCAGCCATGCGCGCGCATGCGCCAGCAGTTCCTGAGCGCTTGTCAGGCATTCCGCAGCGATCGCGTTCGGGATCGGGTCGCCGGAGTAGTCCGAAAGGTTGCGCTGCTTGCGCAGCGCGTCGAGCAAGACCAGCTTCTGCTGCGGCAGACCGAGGGTCAGGTTCAAGGTCTGGATGGCGGTCTGGTGATGTCCAGGTTTGCTCGTCAGTGTGCGGAAGCCGTTGGCATTCAATCCCGCGATGGCCACCTGCATGATGGCCTTGTAGGCGACGTCGAATCGGTTCTCGGCGCTCAGGTCCTGCAGCCGGGCATCGGCGATGTTGCGCCGCGCGGCCGCGAAGAGTTTCGTGATCAGCGCCTTGTCCGGCGCAACGGCGTCAAGGCTGATGCCGAGCAAGTTCTTCAAGGTCATGGGCGTTTCCGATCAGGAACAGCTTCGGCTTGGTCAGCATATCGGCGAGGAAGGGCTCGAGCGGGACTCTTGCGCGGAACTCCCCGGCGCCAAAGAGCTTCGGATTGATCTCGCGGCCCAGCAGCGCCTGGGCAGGGTGCAGGACTTCCACCACCTGCCGGAACGTTGTGTCGCCGATCAGCATGATGTCGATGTCGCTTCCAGCCGTTTCCCGGCCCTGCGCAATCGAACCGAAGACGAATGCAATGCGCAGTCGGGGAGCAAGGGGCGCCAGAGCCTGCACCAGCACGTCCACGAGGCCCGACGTCTTGCGCAGGATGCTCGCCAGTTCGGCATAGATCGGCCCGCTCGTGTCTGCGCTGTAAATCTGCTGGTTCCCGCGTTTCTCGCGCTTTAGCAGCCCTGCCTCGGCGAGTCTGACGAGTTCGCGGGTGATGGTGCCCGCTGGCAGTCCGGTACGACGCGCGATCTCCCGTCCATGCAGCGCTTCATTCGGGTGGAGCAGCAGGAGGCCGAGCACCCGGCGACGGTACTCGGGGAACAGGAGACTTGGCAGTAGCTGATGCATTTTTGGCGATGATTGTCGCCTTATCTGCATCGACACTCAAGCATTGGACTACCCAGGTTGCGACGTCAGCGTCTGCAGTCCGTTCCAGGTCTCGCCCGGCGCGAGCACGATCGGCTCGTCGACCACGGCGGGTTCGACGCACAGCATGTGCCGCCAGCCGTCCGGGGGCATGTCGGCGATGGCGGCGGTGGCCTGCTGCCACGGATTCCACACCACGATGTTCGAGAAGCCGCCGCTCTGGATATGGAAGCGGTGGCCGGGCTCGCTCACCGCGAGTTCCGGCGGCGCGTCGAGGTAGATGCGGTCGGTCTCGCCGATCAGCGTGAGC
>JAYTTO010000435.1:0-1655 GCA_043744975.1 Betaproteobacteria bacterium
CACACCATACTCCTTGCGGTAGCGCTCCACCGATTGCAACTGCTGTGCCATATTCCCGTGCGAGCGCAAGAAGGCCACCAGATCATCCAGCGTGGCAATGCTGACGACCGGAATGCCGAACTGGTTGCGGACTTCCTGGGCGGCGGAGTGGGCGCCGGTGCCGCGTTCCATGCGGTCCAGGGCGATCAACACTCCGGCAGGCCGGGCTCCGGCGGCGCGGATGATATCCACCGATTCGCGCACCGAGGTTCCTGCCGAGATGACGTCGTCAACGATCACGACCCGGCCTTTTAGGGGCGCGCCGACCGTCATGCCGCCTTCGCCGTGGTCCTTGGCTTCCTTGCGATTGAAGCAGAACGGCAGATTTCGCCCCAATTCGGCAATGGCCACCGATGTCGCCGCCACCAGGGGGATGCCTTTATAGGCCGGGCCGAACAGCATGTCGAAGCCGGGATCCGCCGCCAGAAGGGCTTTCGCGTAGAATTGTCCGAGCCGTCGCAATGTATTGCCGTCGTCGAACAGACCGGCGTTGAAGAAGTACGGCGACAGGCGCCCGGCCTTGGTTTTGAACTCACCGAAACACAGAACGCCGCGGGCCACGGCGAACTCGATGAATTCCTGCCTGAAATCACTCATTGACTTATCGTGCGCATCGTCACTCTCAATCTAAACGGCATACGTTCCGCCGTCAATAAAGGCTTCCTCGGCTGGCTCGCAAAGCAACGCGCAGACGTCGTCTGCGTGCAGGAGCTCAAGGCTCAGGACAAGGATCTCACTGACGCGATCCGCAATCCCGACGGATTCCACGGCTATTTTCATTGTGCCGACCGGCCCGGCTACAGCGGCGTCGGCCTCTACTGCCGGAAAAAGCCCGACCGCCTGGTCGCCGGCGTTGGCATTGCCGACATCGACGCCGAGGGACGCTATCTCGAAGCGCAGTTCGGCAACCTGAGCATCGTATCGCTCTATGTCCCTTCGGGCTCGAGTTCTGCGGAACGACTGGCGATCAAGTTCAGCTTCATGCAGCGTTGCATCGATCCGCTGCACAAGCTCGGGAACTGCGGCCGCGAAATCATCATCTGCGGCGACTGGAACGTCGCGCACAAGGAGATCGACCTCAAGAACTGGCGCTCGAACCAGAAGAACTCCGGCTTCCTGCCCGAGGAACGACAGTGGTTTTCCGGGGTGATCGAGCATCTCGGCTACGTCGATGTTTTCCGCACGCTCGACAAGCGCGCCGAGCAATACACCTGGTGGTCGAATCGTGGCCAGGCCTGGGCGAAAAACGTGGGGTGGCGCATCGACTACCAGATGGCCACGCCAGGCATTGCAGCCAAAGCGGCCGCAGCGGCAATCTACCAAACCGAGCGCTTCTCCGACCACGCTCCTCTCAGTATCGACTACAACTACGAGCTCTGACCGGCTACGGCCGTCCCGCGTTTCCCACCGCTTCCCCGGGAACCAGGCCGTTTTCGTTCCACGGCGCGACCCTGAACAGGAGCAGCATCCCCGGCAGCGCAAACAGTACGCATAACATGAAGAAGCCGAACCAGCCAAGTTGTTCGACCAGCCATCCGGTCGTCGCGTTGAGGAAGGTTCGCGGCACGGCGGCGAGGCTCGTGAATAGCGCAAACTGCGTGGCGGTATAGGCCGGA
>JAYTTO010000436.1:0-4824 GCA_043744975.1 Betaproteobacteria bacterium
CCGCGTGATGCGCAACCTGACGCACGTCGAGGGCATGTCGCTCGACGCGCTGGAGCGCGGCATCCGGTGGGATTTCGAAACCTTCCCGGAGTACCTCGATGCGATCGAGCAGCGCGGCCTCGGGCTTAACGCCGCCGTGTTCGTCGGGCATTCGTCGGTGCGGACCTGGGTCCTGGGGCCGGACGCCTCGTCGCGGGTCGCGACGGCGCCGGAGATCGCCGCCATGCGCGACATCGTCGCCGATGCGATGCGCGCTGGTGCCGTCGGGTTCTCCACGACGGTCTCGCCCCAGCACAACGGCGAGGGCGGGGTGCCAATGCCGTCGCGCCTGGCCGACGAGGCGGAGATGCGCGCCCTGACCGGTGTCCTGGCCGAGTCGGGCCGCGGCGCGCTGATGATCACGAAGGGTCCCGCGACCCCGGTCGCCTGGCTCGAGGAACTCGCTGCCGCCGCCGGCCGCCCGTTCATCGTTGCCGCGCTGCTCCACAGCAATGCATCGCCCGAAGCGGTGTTCGAGGATCTCGATTCGATCGCCGCCGCGCGTCGCCGCGGCAACCGGCTCTACGGCGCCATCTCGGTGTGCCCGCTGACGTTCGAGTTCACCTTCCACTCGCCCTATGTGCTCGAAGGCCTCGCCGCCTGGAAGCCGGCGATGGCCGAACACGATCCGGTCCGCTATCGCGCGCTGCTGGCAGATGCCGGCTTCCGCACGGCGGTTCGCACCGAGATCGACCGGCCGGCCCGTCGCATGTTCAACGGCGAATGGCATCTCATGCAGGTGCTGCGGACCACCAAGCCGGCCAACGCCGCGCTCGACGGCATGACCGTGGCCGCCGCCGCCGCCCGGGACGGCCGGCATCCGCTCGACTGGATGCTCGACCTCGCGCTGGCGGAGGATCTCGACACCCAGTTCATCGCGACGCTGCTCAATTCGGACGAGGATGCGGTGGGGCGCATGCTGGTGGACCCGAACGCGCTGGTGTCCCTGTCTGACGCGGGGGCCCACCTCGAATTCTTCTGCGATGCCGGCTTCGGCTTGCACCTGCTCGGCCACTGGGTGCGGGAGCGGCGAGTGATGTCGCTGGAGCGGGCGGTGCAGAAACTGACCAGCGAAGCGGCGGCGGCTTTCGGCATCATCGGCCGTGGACGGCTCGAACCCGGCGCCTGGGCCGATCTGCTGCTGTTCGATCCGGCGCTGGTCGGCCGAGGGCCTGCGCGCCGGCTGCACGATCTGCCGGGCGGCGCCTCGCGCCTGGTCACGCCCGGCCTCGGGGTCCATGGGGTGTGGGTCAACGGCAAGCGGGTGGTCGATGCCGCGGGTGTATTGCCGGATGCGCCGCTGGCCGGGCAGTTGCTGCGGCAGTTCCAGGCGTGACCCGCCACGCGGGTGGTCGCGGTTTCCCGGTTTCGGGGACCACGCGGGCGCGCCTGCGCTGACCGTGCGCATCCGATGTCCGGTGCCGGGAAATACCTCAACGACGGCGTGCGCGCCAACGAGGTGTGGGCGTGGGCCTGCTACGACTTCGCCAACTCGGGCTACACCACGGTGGTCATCACGGCCATCTTCAACGCCTACTTCGTGGCTGTCGTGGCAGGCAATGCGGCGTGGGCGACGTTCGCGTGGACCGCTGCGCTCTCGGTGTCGTACGCGGCGATCGTGCTGACCGCGCCGGTGATCGGGGCCTGGGCCGACACCCACGGCGCCAAGAAGCGCGTGTTGGCGGTGACCACCATCGGGTGCATCGCGGGCACCGCGGCGCTGGCACTGGCCGGTCCGGGGGACATGGCGCTGGCCGTCGCCGCGCTGGTGATCTCCAACTTCTTCTTCGGCACCGGCGAGAATGTCATCGCCGCGTTCCTGCCCGAACTCGCCCGCAGCGAGGCGCTCGGCAAGGTCTCGGGCTGGGGCTGGGCTTTCGGGTACCTCGGCGGCCTCGTGAGCCTGGGGCTGTGCCTTGCCTACGTGACCCTGGCCCAGGGCGCCGGCGCGGGGGCGGCCGAGTTCGTCCCGGTCACGATGCTGATCACCGCCGGATTGTTCGCGTTGACGAGCCTGCCGACGTTTCTCTTCATGCGCGAGCGCGCCGAGCCGACCCATGCCAAATCTGCGCCGGGGATCGCCGGCGCCCTCGCGCGGACGCTCGACACGGTGCGCCGCGCCCGCCAGCACCGCGATCTGGCGCGGTTCCTGGCCTGCATCCTCTGCTATCAGGCCGGGGTCCAGACCGTGATCGCGCTCGCTGCCATCTATGCGCAGCAGGCGATGGGTTTCAAGACCAGCGACACGATCCTGCTGGTGATGGTGGTCAACATCACCGCCAGCATCGGCGCGCTCGCATTCGGCCAGGTGCAGGACCGTCTCGGGCATGTGCGGACGGTGGCGCTCACCCTGGTGGGGTGGTGCCTCACGGTGCTGGTTGCCTGGCGGGCGACCACACCGGGCGTCTTCTGGGTGGCCGCCAACCTGGCCGGCCTCTGCCTCGGGGCGAGCCAGTCGGCAGGCCGCGCCCTGGTCGGGTATCTGAGCCCGGACGATCGCCGGGCCGAGTTCTTCGGGCTCTGGGGGTTGGCGGTGAAGCTGTCGTCGATCCTCGGTCCGCTCACGTATGGGCTCGTGAACTGGTTCTCGGGCGGCGATCACCGGCTCGCCATGCTGGTGACCGGCGGCTTCTTCATTGCCGGCCTGGCCATTCTCGCGACCATCGATCCCGAGCGCGGACGCCGTGAGATGATTGTTGCCGTATAGCTGGTACCAGATATCCTGCCTTTCCCGACCCCATGACCCATTCCATGCAGGCGCCATGCTCGGTTGGCTGAAACCCACCGCGACTGCCGATCACCCGCTCGCCGACGCCCGGGCCGCCAAGTCCTTCGTCGACGGTCTTGCCGGGCAGAATGCATCGCAGGCGCTCGAGGCGCTGTCCGACCAGTTGGCCGGCCTGCGCGATGCCGTTGGTCTGAAGGCCCAGCGCGGCTTCGAGATCGTCGACCTGATCGACAGTGCGGCCAAGCCGTTCCAGCGCAAGCTGACCCAGGACTTCGTCGCCACTCACGCGCCCAGCAAGGCCCAGGAGACCCGCACGGCCCACGTGATGGGCGGCTTCTGGCTCCGGCTCGCCGACGCCTATCGCCTGTTGCTGGAAATGCACGAGTCGGGTGATCCATCGGCGCAGGTGTTGCGTCCGAACCTGGGCACCGTCGCCGCCCGTGCCCTTCGGGCCGCCAATCTCCACCTGAAATGGCGGCTGTTCCGCTATTCACTGGTGACGCCCGAATTCTGGATGGACGTGGGCCGGGTCTACTCGATCGCCGAATCGCGCGGGGTCGCGTCGACCACCGTGGTGGTGTATCCCGGAACCTGGGGCGAGTCGACGGTCGCGCGTGAACTGCTGAAGCTCCTGGCGCTGTCGATCGCCTCGACCGACAGCCTGCCGCCGGCTCAGGTGGAGATCGCCGAGCGCGTCTGCGCCCAATTTTCCGAATTCTTCACGCTGCAGAAGCAGGCTGCCACCGGCTGCCACTTCTGGTTCGACCTCACGGCGGCCAAGGCCCCCGCGCGCCTGGCCGACCGCCTGGCATTGTCGCCGTCGATGCGCTTCTTCGGCCCCGCCGACGCCGCCTTGGAAGTGGAGAAGCTGGGCGCCGCGATCCGCCAGAACGACGCGGTCCCGACCAATATGAACCTGGGTGGAAATTATCCGATCGAGACGGTGCTGGCGACGCTGCGCCATCTGGCGCGCTACTGGGCACCGCAACCCCCGGCGCGCAAGGAGACCAGAGCGGTATCACACGAGCGCATCGAGATCGTCCACGGACTCGCCGATGTGCTGGTGGCGGTGGATGGCGATGTCGAGGACCTTGAGTACGACGACGGTCGCCTGCAGATCTGGGACGTTACCAATGAGAGCGCCCGCGGTTTCGGTGCGGTGGCTCCCCCGGGACGGGCCGACTGGCTGGAGATCGGCGCCCTGCTCGGGGTCAAATACGAGGACGGCGCTGCGTGGGGTGTGGGGCTGGTCCGCCGCATCAGTCTCGACAATCAGGGCAGTCGTTACGTGGGGATCGAACTATTGGCGCGGGGGGTGACCACCGTGCGGCTGCTGCCGCTGCTGGCCGACGGTCGCGTTCATCCCAACGATGACCTTGGCACCGATGCGCTGCTGCTGCCGTCCGGAGCCGACCATAGCCTGGGCAAGCTCGAGATCACCCTGCTGCTCAAGCTCGGGCTCCACCAGCCGGACCGCAGCTTCGGGATGCGGATGTACTCCTCGAACTACCTGTTGCTGCCCAAGCGCGTGGTCGAGGCCGGGCAGGATTTCGACATTGTCGAGTTCAAGGTGATGCAGCGCGGCTGACCCGCTGCGCGTGCGAACCGGCGCGCCGCCGACGCCAGGGAGCGAGCGTCTACGGCTGCTTCGGGCGGATCGCCGACTTCGGCCGGAATGCCTTGCAGATCTCCTCGCGGGTCTCGAGGTAGGGCCCGCCGATCAGATCGATGCAGTACGGAACCGCCGCGAAAATGCCCGGGACCAGGGTGTCGCCCTCGGCGCTGCGCAGGCCTTCGAGCGTTTCGCGGATCGACCTGGGTTGCCCCGGCAGGTTGATGATCAGCGATGTCTTGCGGATCACCGCGACCTGGCGCGACAGGATCGCCGTGGGTACGAACTTGAGGCTGATCTGGCGCATCTGCTCGCCGAAGCCGGGCATGATGCGGTCCGCCACTGCCAGCGTGGCATCAGGGGTGATGTCGCGCGGCGCGGGGCCCGTGCCGCCGGTCGTGAGCACGAGATGGCAGCCTTCGACGTCGACCAGTTCGCGCAGCGC
>JAYTTO010000437.1:0-1938 GCA_043744975.1 Betaproteobacteria bacterium
GCCATGATCAACATGGGCAGGAGCCTGCACATGCAGGTCGTGGCGGAAGGCGTCGAAACACGGGAGCAGCTCGGATTCCTGCGTGAGCAGCGCTGTCCAGAGGGGCAGGGTCACTATTTCAGCCAGCCGTTGGTCGCGGTCGATCTCGCCGGATTGCTGGCCCCGCTCCGGGTGACGGTGCAGTAGTGCCGGAGTGGATTTGCCGACGCCGCTGGCACCACGCACTTTCCTGTCGGCGTTGCGCGCCGCCCTGGCGGGCAATGCGTCCGACGCGGTGGAGCAACAGTGCGACCTGGTGCGATACGCCACCCTGGCCCCGTCGAGCCACAACACCCAATGCTGGAAGTTCAAGCCGGGTGACGGGCGCATCTCGATCCTGCCCGACCGGACGCGACGTTGTCCGGCGGTGGATCCCGACGATCACCACCGGTACGTGAGTCTGGGCTGCGCCGCCGAAAATCTGGCGCAGGCCGCCGCCGCGGGTGGGTTTCACAGCGAGATCGCCTACGATCCGGCGGGCGACGCGGTGGAAGTGCAATTGGCACCCGCGCGCCCGGTTCGCTCGGTTCTCTTCGAGGCGATCCCGCAACGCCAGTGCGCGCGGGCGACCTATGACGGCAAGGCTGTTGCCGGGAACGATCTGAAGCTGCTGGAACAGGCGGGGAGCGGCAATGTGGCGTTCATGTCCTGCTCCTGACTGGCCGGCCGCAAATGGAGCAGATCATCGAGTATGTGATGCGTGGCAATACCACTCAGCTCTCGGATCACGCCTTTGTCGCGGAACTCGAGACCTGGATCCGCTTCAACGTCGGCGAGGCCGTGACAAAGAAGGATGGACTGTTCGCCGCGGCGGTCGGCAATCCCACCCTGCCACGCTGGCTGGGTTCGGCGCTCATGCCGTGGTTCATCACGCCCGCCAGCGAAAACGAGAAGTACGCCATGCAGGTGCGCAGTTCGTCCGGGGTCGCCGTGTTCGTCTCGGCCGCGGACGACAAGACGCACTGGGTCGAAGCGGGCCGCTGCTACGAGCGATTCGCCTTGCAGGCCACCGCGCTCGGCATCCGCGATGCCATGCTGAACCAGCCGGTCGAGGTCGCCACGTTGCGGCCGCATTTCGCACCGTCGATTGGGGGTGACCGGCGGGCGGCCGGACCTGATCGCGCGATTCGGCTACGGACCGGAAACCCCGCGATCATTGCGGCGCCCGGTGGAATCCGTACTCGTCTGAAGCCCCGCTGGCGTACTGCCGCGGCTCAGGTCGGGGTCAGACCACTGCCCCGAACAGCGCACCCACGCCTGCGGTGATTCCCATCGCCAGTGCGCCCCAGAATGTGACCCGCCATGCACCCGTCAGCACGCCGGCACCGCCCGCGCGGGCCGACATGTAGCCAAGCAGGGCGAGGAACAGCAGCGAGGTCCCGCCGATCCAGGGCATCAGGCCTCTTACGGGTGCCAGCGCTGTGACGGCCAGCGGCAGCGCCGCCCCAACGGCGAAGCTGGCAGCCGACGCCAGCGCCGCCTGCACCGGCCGGGCGCTCAGGTTTTTCGAAATGCCGAGTTCGTCGCGAGCGTGCGCACCGAGGGCGTCGCGCCTGGTGAGTTGTGCGGCAACTTGCTTCGCCAGCGCGGGTTCGAGTCCCCGGGCGGTGTAGATACCCGCCAGTTCACGCAGTTCGGCGGCGGGGTCGGTCTCGAGTTCGGCGCGTTCGCGCGAGAGGTCGGCCGCCTCGGTGTCCGCCTGGGAATGGACCGACACATATTCGCCCGCCGCCATCGACATGGCGCCAGCCACCAGCCCGGCAACGCCGGTCACCAGGATGGTTTGATGGCTGGTGCCGGCGGCGGCAACCCCGATCACAAGACTGGCGGTGGAGACGATGCCGTCGTTCGCACCAAGCACGGCGGCGCGCAGCCAGCCGATGCGGTCGGTGCGGTGGC
>JAYTTO010000438.1:0-3992 GCA_043744975.1 Betaproteobacteria bacterium
GCGGGAATGCCAGTCGGCCTGCAGCCGCTCGACAATCGAGCGCCGCCAGGCGTGAGGGGGTACGAGCAGGGTTTCGGACATGCGGCTGCAGACTCGATCACGATGGCGCAAAGGCCGATCCAATGGCAACGAGTTTACGCTGTGCGCCCAAGAACAAATTGTGCCCGCCGCGGAATATTCCGCCGCCGCTATACTCGCAAGGCAGTAACGCTTGCGACGATTTGCCGCAGGCGTCCCGATCACGAACAAACGAGGAGAGATCCATGAAACTACGCACCCTGATTGCTGCCGCCGTCCTTGCCGTCACCAGCAGCGTGGCGTTCGCCAATCATTGCCCGAAGGACATGGCCGCCATCGACGCCGCGCTCGCCAAGAACCCGAGCCTGTCGGCCGAGAAGCTCGCCGACGTGAAGAAGCTGCGCGCCGAGGGCGAGGCATTCCACAAGGCCGGCAAGCACACGGAATCGCTGGACAGCCTCGGCAAGGCGATGAAGATCCTCGGCATCTGACCCCCGACGCGACCGGGGGGCGGCAAGGCATGCACAAGACCGGCACCGGATTGCTATGGTGCGGGTTGCTGGCCCTGCCCTCCCTGGCGTCGGCGGATTGCCGTCTGGAGCTGGAACTGCTCGGGCGCGACCTGAAAGGGTTGGCGCTGACGGACACCCAGATCCAGCAGATGGCGCCGTTCGTCGACGACGCGCTCAAGCGCTGCCGTGTCGGGCGTGAGGATGCCGCGGTGGTGTTTCTCGACAAGGCCCGGGCGGTCGCCGGGATCCCGAAGAAGCCAGACGACCTCGATCAGGCCGACCCGCCGAAGACGCGCTGATCAGGCGCGTCTGCGCCCCCACAAGGCACCGCCGGCGATCAGACCCGGACCGGCCATCATCAACACTCAGGTGGACGGCACCGGCACCACATCGTCACCGACGCGGATCAGGCCACCGACCAGCACGCGCGCCGTGATTCCCCCGCGGTCGCGCATCGCTTCCCAGCCGCCTTCGCCGAGCACCTCCTCCATTCGCGCGCAGGGGTCACAAAGTCCGGTGGTCTCGAACAGCGCTTCACCGATGCGAAAGTGCGCGAAACGCAAGGCCAGGAGGTCGGTGCCCGACACCACCAGGTTGCGCCGCAACGTGAGCGGGTCGATCGGCGTAGCGGCGAGATCGAGAGCGATCAGCGGCAGATGCTCCGCCTGGATCAGCGACACCTGACGCGGCTTGCCCGACCGCACCGCTGCGCGATCGCCTTCGAGGCCGCGGTTGGCGATCGCCAACACACTCTGGAGCACCACGGGCGGCTGGCGCCGCTGCGGCCGTACGCAGATCCAGTCGACCTGCCCTGTCGTCATGGCGATGGCCGCCAAAAGGGGCCTGGCCCCTTATTGGGGGGTGCCGACCGCAGGCAGGCCGGGGCACCGACACCGAGCGAAGGGACACAGCGCGCGCCGGGCCGCCCCAAGCGCGCTGGCCCCCCATTGGGGGGTGCCGACTGAAGGAAGGCTGGGGGGGTTGTCATTGGTACTCGACCAGCAGGTCGCGCGCCGCGATCACGTCGCCGTTGCGGACGTGCACCGCCTTGACGGTGGCGTCGCGTTCAGCGCGGAGCTGCGTCTCCATCTTCATCGCCTCGATCGACGCCAGCGGGTCGCCGGCCTTGACCGCCTGCCCGGCCTTCACGCTCACGGTCGCGATCATGCCCGGCATCGGCGCCGCGACGTGGTGTGGGTTGGCCGGATCGGCAACGGCGCGACGCACGGCGGTACGGGCAGCGCCGGCCTTCTCGATACGCATGGTGCGCGCCTGGCCGTTCAGTTCGAAGAACACGCGCACCAGGCCCTCATCCTCGGCCGGCGCGGTGCCCTGCAGGCGGATCACCAGCGTCTTGCCGGCGTCGATGTCGACGCTGATCTCCTCGCGTTCGGCCATGCCGTAGAAGTAGGCGGGCGTCGGCAGCGCGCTGGTATCACCGTACTGCCGGTGATGCTCGGCGAAGTCGCGGAACACCTTCGGATACATCAGGTACGACGCCAGATCCGTATCGCTCACGTGGCGCCCGGCGGCTTTCTCGGCATCCTTGCGGGCCTGCTCGAGATCGACGTCCGGAATCGCATCGCCGGGCCGGTAGGGAGCGGGCGGTTCCCCGCGCAGCACCTTGCGCGAGAGTTCCGGCGGAAAGCCGTCGGGCGGAAACCCGAGCTCGCCCTTGAACAGCGACACCACGGCATCGGGAAACGCGATCTCGCGCGCGGGATCGACGACGTCTTCGGCGCTCAGGTCGTTCGTGACCATGAAGATCGCCATGTCGCCCACGACCTTGGACGTGGGCGTGACCTTGACGATGTCGCCGAACAGGCGGTTCACCTGCGCGTAGCAGCGCGACACCTCCGGCCAGCGCGTCTCCAGGCCCATCGCGCGCGCCTGCTCGCGCAGGTTGGTGTACTGGCCGCCCGGCATCTCGTGGCTGTAGACGTCCGAGGTGCCGGCGCGGATGTCGGACTCCCACGGCGCGTAGTACTTGCGCACGCCTTCCCAGTAGTGCGACAGCGCGCGCAACGACTCACGGTCGATGCCGGCATCGCCGGCGCACGGGTCGCGCTCGGTGCCTTCGAGTGCCGCCACGATCGAGCCGAGATTCGGCTGCGAGGTGAGCCCGCTCATGCTGTCGAGCGCGCCGTCGATGGCATCGACGCCGGCCTCGATCGCCGCCAGCACCGACGCCGCCGACATGCCGCTGGTGTCGTGGGTGTGGAAATGGACCGGCAGACCGGTCTCCTCCTTGAGCGCATACACCAGCGCACGCGCGGCCCGCGGCCGCACCAGGCCGGCCATGTCCTTGAGGCCGAGGATGTGGACCCCGGCCTGCTTCAGCTCGCGCGCAAGCTTCAGGTAGTAGTCGAGGCCGTACTTGCGGCTGCCGTCGAACAGGTCGGCGGTGTAGCAGATCGCGCCTTCACACAACGCACCGCTGTCCAGTACCGCGTCGATCGACACGCGCATGTTGCGGACCCAGTTGAGCGAGTCGAACACGCGGAACAGGTCGACGCCGTTGGCATGCGCCTGCTGGACGAAATAGCGCACCACGTTGTCGGCATAGTTGGTGTAGCCGACCGCATTGGAGCCGCGCAGCAGCATCTGCAGCAGCATATTGGGCACGCGCGCACGCAATTGCGTCAGGCGCTGCCACGGATCCTCGCCCAGAAAGCGCATGGCGACGTCGAAGGTCGCGCCGCCCCAGCATTCGAGCGAGAACAGCCCCGGCACCAGCCGCGCATAGTGCGGCGCGATGCGCACCATGTCGGCGGTGCGCATGCGCGTCGCGAACAGCGACTGGTGCGCATCGCGCATGGTGGTGTCGGTGATGAGGACCCGCGTCTGCGCCAGCATCCATTGCGAAAAGGCCTCGGGCCCCAGCTCGCGCAGGCGATCGCGGGTGCCGGGCGGCGGGTCGAGGGTGAGGTCGGTGCGCGGCAGGATCAGGTGCGCGTGGGACAGATCGGGCCGGGTGCGACCTTTCATGTCAGGGTGACCGTTCACGATCACCTCGCCCAGATGCCGCAGCAGCCGCGTTGCGCGATCGCGCCGATGGCTGAACTTGACCAGCTCGGGCGTGTTGTCGATGAAGCGGGTGGTCACCCGGCCGGCGACGAAGTCCGGATGGTTGATGACGTTCTCGACGAACTGCAGGTTGGTCGCGACCCCGCGCACGCGGAACTCGCGCAGGGCGCGGTCCATGCGGTGGATCGCTTCCTGCGGCGTCGGCGCCGAGGCCGTCACCTTGACCAACAGCGAGTCGTAGTAGGGCGTGATGACGGCACCGGTGTAGGCGGTGCCGCCGTCGAGGCGGATGCCGAAGCCGGCCGCGCTGCGGTAGGCGGTGATGCGGCCATAGTCCGGCGTGAAGCCGTTCTCGGGGTCTTCGGTGGTCACGCGGCATTGCAGCGCATGACCATTGAGCCGGATGTCTTCCTGCCGCGGGATCGGGCAATCGGC
>JAYTTO010000439.1:0-6424 GCA_043744975.1 Betaproteobacteria bacterium
GCCACCATCGACATCCGCGGCATGGGTGCGACCGCGACCAGCAACGTGCTGGTACTGGTGGACGGGGTACGGCTGAACGAGAACGATCTGTCCGGGGCCGATCTGTCTTCGATCGGGCTCGCGCAGGTCGAGCGCATCGAGATCCTGCGGGGCGGCGGCGCGGTGCGCTACGGCAACGGCGCCGTCGGGGGCGTGATCAACATCATCACGCGGCGACCGCAGCCGGGGGCACCTGCGCTGGGCATCCTGGCGCGGCGCGAGTCCTACGACACCAGCGAGTTCCGGGTGAATGCCGGTGGTGCTGCCGGACCGCTGGCAGCGTCGGTCAACGTCAGCCGGTTCGATACCGACGGCTATCGCCGCAACGGCGCCGTCGCGGCCCACGACGCCTCGGCGGAACTGCGGCTGCTGCCGCCGGGCCGACTGGACTTTCTCGATCTGTATGCGCGCGTCGTGCAGCACCATGATGTATCCGGCTTGCCCGGACCGGTGAGCGCTCAGGCGTTTCAGGGTGGTTCGGACGCCCGCCGTGCCACCAATGCGCCAGGCGACAACAGTGTGACCGACGATCGACGCTACACGCTCGGCGCCAATGCCGACATCGGTGCCACCGGCCGGGTGCTGCTGCAGGCGGGCTATCGCGACCGCGAGAATCCGTTCGTGATCGGCTTCGATCCGGCACGGGATCGCTCGCAGCAGCAGTCGCTGATCGCGTCGACCCGACGCGACCTGACGGCGCGCGTCGATCAGGACGTCACCGCCTTCGGCTGGACCCACAGCCTGAGCGTCGGTGCCGACTGGCAGTCCGCCGATTACTCCCGGTCGGAGAACGGCCAGTACGTTCTCGACAGCTCCACGCGGCGTCTCGGCAGCGTCGAGTCGAGCGGCGCATTCGGTAGCGCCATCGTGCGTGGACCATATGGCCTGTCGCTCAATGCCGGATTGCGCATCGACCGCTTCGAAACCGCGGAACGGGACGAACGCTTCACCCGCGGTGGTTGCACCACCGTGTCGCAGACGGTCCTGATCGATGTCGACCCCGGCCCCGGCGTCAGTCTGGTGCCGGTGGTGGTGCAATCGCAGACCGGCTGCACCAATGCCTATCGCGTCCAGGCGCAGCAGGGCGGGGCGTGGCGCAACCAGAGCACGGAACTCGGCGTGACCTGGCAGCCGACTCCCGGGTTTACCGCCTTCACCGGGGTGACCCGGCATTTTCGCAATCCGAACGTGGACGAGCTGCTGCTTGCTGCCGCGGACCTGCGGCCGCAGACCGGTCGCACCATCGAAGCCGGAATGCGCGGGGTCTGGCGCGATCGCGCCGAATGGAGCGTCACGGCGTTCCGGATGGACATCGATGACGAGATCTACTTCGGTCGCGATCCGGTCACCGGCCTGGGGCTGAACCGCAACTACGAGCTGCCGACACGCCGGACCGGCGCGGAGGCCGAGCTGCGGTGGCGGATTTCCGGCCGGACGACATTGCGGGCCAATCTCGCCTATGTCGTGCCGCGCTTCGACGGTGTCGATGCCGACGTCCCGCTGGTGCCGCGGTTCACCGCCAGCGCCGGCATCGAACACGCCTGGAGCGAGGCCGTCCGCGGGTCGTTCGCCGTGCGTCATGTCGGCCGCCGCTTCGACGGCAACGATTTCGCCAACGACCGGTTTCCGGCGCTGCCATCGTATGCGGTTTGTGATGCCGTGCTGCGTTTCGAGCGCGGCGGCGCCCAGTTGTCGGTGGGTGTCAGCAATCTCTTCAACGAGGTCTACTCCACCGTTGCCTTCAGCGGCACCTACTACCCCATGCCGGAGCGGACGTTCTACGTCGCGCTGCGCTGGAAGCTCTGAGCGACCCGCGGCCGTTCTCCGAACGCTATCATTTTGCACATCGCTCTTCCCTGGAGAACGCCATGGCAGAAATCCGCATCTTCAACCCGCCGACGCTCGGCACGCCGCTGGGCCAGTACTCGCAGATCGCCCGGGTCAAGGCGTCCGAGTACATCTTCATCGCCGGCCAGGTCGGCACCGCCGCCGACGGCACGATCCGGGACGGCTTCACTGCTCAGGTCGAGCAGGCCTTCGCCAACACGCTGGTCGCGCTAGAGGCGTGCGACGCGGGCTGGGGCAACGTGGTGCAGTTCACCACCTATCTGGTGCATTCGCAGGATATCCCGCTGTTCATGGACTACCGCCAGCGCGAGTTCCCGAAGATGTTCGCCAACGGCGCCTACCCGCCCAACACGCTGCTGATGATCGACCGCCTGGTGAAAGAGGCGCTACTGTTCGAAGTGCAGACGGTCGCAGCGATATGAGCGGGATCGCCGCGACGGATCTGTTCTGGTTCGGCGTCGACGCAGCCGCGACCTTCGCGGCTCCACAACCTCTCGAGGAAATTCCTTCGTGAAACTGGCATGCGTACTTGTGGGCGGCGCTGCGCGCGTCGCCGTAATCGAGCAGGGCATTCCGGCGCGGCTGTTGCCGGCGGCCACACAGGATGTGGCCGACGTGATCGCGGCGCCGCAGTTGCTGGCTGCCGCCGGAGAGCCGGTGAGTGGCCCGGTCACCATCGTGGCACCGGTGCGGCGCCCTCGACGCAACATCTTCTGCGTCGGCAAGAACTACTTCGATCATGCGCACGAGTTCGCCAAGTCGGGCTTCGATTCGAGCGCCGCCTCCGGTGCGGTTCCCGAGGCGCCGATCATCTTCTCCAAGGTGCCCGAGTGCGTGATCGGGCCCGGCAGCGCGGTCATCTTCGATCCGGCGGTGTCGGAAGCCATCGACTACGAAGGCGAGCTCGCGGTGATCATCGGCAAGGCCGGTCGCGCCATCCCCCACGCGCGGGCGCTGCAGCACGTCTGGGGCTACACGACCGTCAACGACGTGACCGCGCGCGACGTGCAGGGCCGCCTCAAGCAGTGGCACGTCGGCAAGTCGTTCGACACCTTCTGCCCGATGGGGCCGTGGGCCGTCACCGCCGACGAACTGAATCTGCAGGACACTTGGCTGCGCACCTGGGTCAATGGCGAGCTGCGGCAGGAAGCCAACACGCGCGACCTCATCTTCGACGTGCCCACCATCATCGCAGTCCTGTCCGCCGCCATCACCCTGTATCCGGGCGACATCATCGCCACCGGAACCCCGGCGGGTGTCGGCATCGGCTTCAAGCCGCCGCGCTATCTGAAGGACGGCGACGTGGTGGCGATCGAGATCGACGGTCTCGGGCGGCTGGAGAACCCGGTGGTGGCACGCAGCGAAACGGCTATCGATCCGGTGGCGGCGCGGCTGTTCGCGAAGGGGTGAATCCGGCGCCCGGCGCGCTCGTCACCGCAGGCCGCCGCGTTCGATGCTGACCGACATCGGTTTGCCGGCGCCGAATCGCTTGAACGCCGGCGAACCCTGAACCGCCGCCATGAACGCCTCCAGGGACGTCCACTCGGACGAGGTGGTGCTGAACGGTGCCAGGTCGGCACCGCTGGTCGGCTCGAACATCAGCGTGATGCCGGCAAGTTGCTCGCTATCCCCGGTGGGACGAGCGTCGCCGGCCCGTCGCAGCAGACTCAATTTGAAGCCGGTGGCGCAGCCTTCGGACCAGCCGCCGTAGCGGTACACCAGCGAATCGCGGCTGGTGGCGCTATCGCCTGAATCGAGCCGCGCCACGCGATACCAGGCCATCATCAGGTCGACCATCTGCTCGGCGTTGAGGCTGTCGACGTCGATGTGGCGCTGCCGGAGAAAGCCTTCGAGCGCGGCGAGCAGACTCGCGGACGGGAGTCCGGTTGTCCCGGTCGCGCCGGCTTGCGCCGGCCCGCTGTCGGGCACGGGTGACTCCGCGGCGGCCACCGCCAGCGATAACGACAGAAGTGCAGCGAGTGCGATGTGCTTCGACACGTCGGTAGAGTCTTGGGCAACACATTGGTCGAGACCTGGAGGGTAAGCCAATTTCGCCCGGGCGCCCGAACCGGAGGTCACGGTTGGACGCCATATTCGCCCGATGACCATCACAACCGCATCAGGCTCACTCATCTTCATCAGCTTCCTTGATGCTACCGGTCAAAAATCTCCGTTTGTGAACCGCGTTTCCGGCCCCTATATTGACTCTTGTAGAGATAACTCTGTTCAGTGCCACACATTCAAGAGGAGTGAACGATGATTGCAGTTCGCAAGGCATCCGACCGCGGCCACGCCAATCACGGCTGGCTCGACAGTCATCACACGTTTTCCTTCGCCGGCTATTACGACCCGGCCGAGATGGGTTTCGGCAGCCTGCGCGTCATCAACGAAGACCGCGTGGCGCCCGGCATGGGCTTCGGCACCCACCCGCATCGTGACATGGAGATCGTCAGCTACGTGCTCGACGGTTCGCTCGAGCACCGCGACAGCATGGGCACGGGCTCGGTGATCCGCCCCGGCGACGTGCAGCGCATGAGCGCGGGCACGGGGGTGACGCACAGCGAGTTCAATGGCTCCAAGTCCGACCCGGTGCACTTCCTCCAGATCTGGATCGAACCGAAGCAGACCGGCATCCCGCCGAGCTACGAGCAGAAGAACTTCAGCACGGAAGACAAGAAGGGGCGCCTGCGGCTGGTGGCTTCGCCCGACGGTGCCGACGGCTCGGTGACCATCCATCAGGACGCCTGGGTCTACGCGGCGGTGCTCGACGGTGCCGACTCGGTGACCAAGGCGGTGCCGGCGGCGCATCGCGTCTACGTGCACGTGGCGCGCGGTGAGGTCGAGGTCAACGGCAAGCGGCTGGTTGCGGGCGACGGCCTCAAGATGGTCGCCGAGGCCGAAGTCACACTCGGTCGTGGCGTCGATGCCGAAGTGCTGCTGTTCGACATGGCGGCTTGAAATGAAACTCCCACCCCCAGGCTCCGCCGCGCTGCGCCACCCCCTCCAGGGGGCCAGTGCACTTGGGAGCGGCCCGGCGCACACTGACCGCCCGCTGTTGTCCGTTGTCGCAAGTCACGCGGCCGAGCCCGCGCCCGGCCTCGTGGTCGCCCGCCCGTTTCCGGGGCCGGACATCGACTTCGTCGATCCGTGGATCATGCTCGACCACTTCGGTCCGACGACTATCGCCCCTGGCGACTTCGGCGGTCTCGCGCCGCATCCGCACCGCGGCTTCGAGACCGTCACCGTGCTGTTCGACGGCGCCATGGAACACCGCGATTCCCTCGGCCGCACCGGTCAGTTGCGCCCGGGCGGCGTGCAATGGATGACCGCCGCGTCGGGCATCGTGCATGCGGAGTATCGCGAACGCGAATTCGCGCGCCGCGGCGGCGTGCTCCATGGTGTGCAGCTCTGGCTCAACCTGCCGGCGGCGCAGAAGATGCGGGCGCCGGGCTACCAGGAGCTTCCGGCCGAACAGATTCCGGGCGTGGCCACCGTCGGCGCACGCGTTCGCGTGATCGCCGGCACACATGGGGGCGTGCAAGGACCCGCGCACAGCTTCACACCGGTGACGCTGATCCATGCCTCGCTCGATGCGGACGCTGGCGCGAGCTTCGAGCTGCCGCCAACCCATAACGCCGCGGTCTATGTGGTGTCGGGCGCTGCGACGATCGGTGGTCGACGCGTCGGCGCCAGCGAGCTCGCGCTGTTTCCGGCCGCTGCCGGAATCATTGCCGCCACCGCGATCGATGCGACCGAAATCCTGGTGATCGGTGGCGAGCCGATCGCCGAGCCGGTGGTGTCGTGGGGGCCGTTCGTCATGAACACCCATGAAGAAATTCTCCAGGCCCGCAAGGACTACGCTGCGGGCCGCATGGGCAGTCTTCAGCAGGCAGCCTGATCCCGGCCGCCGTCGATCACGCACGAAAGGAAATCCGATGAGCAGCAATCTCTTCACGCCGGTGCAGGCCGGCCGTCTCGCACTACCCAACCGTGTCGTGATGGCACCCATGACCCGTTCGCGCGCCGATGCCGCGGGTGTTCCCGGGCCGCTGGCTCCCACGTATTACGCGCAGCGCTCGGGAGCCGGCCTGATCATCAGCGAAGGCACCTATCCGTCGGCAATGGGCAGGGGCTATCTCGGAACACCCGGTCTGCATTCGGCCGAACAAGTGACCGGCTGGAAGGCGGTGACCGATGCCGTGCACACGAAGGGCGGACGCATCGTCGCGCAGATCATGCATGCCGGACGGATCTCCGATCCGTCGATGCTGCCCGACGGCGCGACCCCGGTGGCGCCGTCCGCGGTCACGCCCAAAGGGCAGTCGTACACCATGAGCGGCATGAAGGATCATGTGACGCCGCGTGCACTCGGGATCGGCGAGATCGTCGGCGTGGTTGCCGAGTACGCCGCCGCGACCCGGCATGCGCTGGAAGCGGGCTTCGACGGTGTCGAACTGCATGCCGCATCCGGCTATCTGCCGATGCAGTTCCTGTCGTCCGGCAGCAACCTACGCACCGATGGCTATGGCGGCAGCGC
>JAYTTO010000440.1:0-1636 GCA_043744975.1 Betaproteobacteria bacterium
CGGGCCGTAGCCCCAAAACAGGATTCGGGACGAGTTGGGCAGCAGCACCGCGTGCATGAAAGTGACTTGCGGCAAACCGGGCAGCTCTTCCCACCGGCCGGCCACCGAGGTCGCGCAACGGCTCTCATCGACGGCCGAGCACACGTTGTCTCCCGGGTCGAGCGCGAGGCCGATGCGCTGGCTTAAATCGTGCGCTTCCTTCGGGGTCAGGTACACGGTCTGCTGCGAGCGCAACAACGCGACCAAGCCCTGCATCATGTGCATCTCCACGTGGCAGTGCACAAGGAAGTCGCCGCGCAAGTGGTAGGGGTGGGCGTGCTTGTGCGGCTTGGCGGCGTGCTCCATGCCGGGGGGCAGCAGCAACACTTCTGGCGCTTCGGTGTCGACGATGAACGACTCGGCCGGGCCGATGCTGCGGACGTCGATCGTCTGACCGCCGAACTGCCAGCGCTGGGCGTGCGTGTGAAAGTTATGCCAGCCCATGCCCAGGTCGAGGTTGAACACGTACCAGCGAATTTTCTGGCCCGCGTGCGCGACGATCGTCGGCGTGTTGCCGATGAACGACCGGCCGTTCATGCAGAAGGAGGGCAGGCTGTCTCCGCCTTGCTCCACGACGCTGTGCGGGCTCGGGCCGCTGTTCTTCCAGGTGACCCGCCCACCGACGCCGACCACCACGTTCTGTGGGAGGAATGCGAAGTCGACGATGTTGACGCTATTGGTCGCAGGGCCTCCCGCCTGAACGGTGACGCTGCCCGCCATCGTCGCCCCGTGCACGCCGCAGATGTACTTGTAGGTGGCCGCGACGGTGAACTTCGGCGAGGTGTAGCTGACCGCCGGATTGAGTGGCGCGCTCAGGAACACGGGCGTGCCGCGAAAGCCGTTCATTTGGTGGATGAACAAAGGCACGTGCAGCAACTGCTCGCGCGGTGGCAAGGGCTGGGGCGCGTGGGCCAACTCGTCGAGCGTGGCCAGGGAGCGCGCCAGTTCTTCGGGAATCTGCTCGAAGACGCTGGTGAGATCGTCGGGCATCGGCATGGCTTCCATCCCCGCCATCCCACCCGCCGCCGGCTGAACCGGCGTGACCGTGATCGTGCCGAGAGCCAGCGCCGGAAGATGGTCGATCAGCTTATGCACGTGTTTCTCGAAATCAGGCGGGTACGGGAACCGCGGCAGGCATTCATGCTCTTCCTCGGGCAGAACGACGAGGCCGCCGAACAGGCCGCGGTTCACCGCGGCGCCGATGTTCCGGCAATGGTCGTGGAACGGCCAGGCGCCGACAGCCTCACCGGTGACCTGGAACGTGTAGGTCCAGGCCTGCCCGGGGCAGATTTCGTCGGAGCGGCGACCGTCCGCGCTCTGGCTGCCGAGCGGCCACGAGCCGTCGGAATCGATCCCGTAGCGAACGCCGTGAAGGTGAAAACTGTGCGGCGTGACGTCGCTGTTTTTGACATGGATGCGCAGCCACTCGCCGGGGCGCGCATAGATGACGGTGCCTGGCACGCGCCGGATGAACGCCGGCTCGTTCACGTCGGCGGCAACCAGCTTGTCCGGTTTCGGGAACAGGTAGTGCGCGTCGAGGTATTCGCGATAGATCAGCGCCGAGAGCCGCCGCGCGGCGACCTCGTCTTGCGGGATC
>JAYTTO010000441.1:0-13936 GCA_043744975.1 Betaproteobacteria bacterium
GTGTTCGCCGGCTACGATCGGGCCGATGTGCTGACCGACGTGTCGCTGGTCGCCGAGCCGGGGCGCATCACTTGCATCCTCGGCTCCAACGGTTCGGGCAAGACCACGTTGATCCGCGCGATCCTGGGTCTCACCCCGCCGCGGGCCGGCCGCATCCTGTTCGACGGCCGCGACCTGGCCGGGCGCGACACGCACCAGATCGTCCGTGCGGGCATCGCCTGCATTCCGGAAGGGCGCAAAGTGTTTCCAAAGTTGACCGTCGCCGAGAACCTGCGGCTCGGCGCCTACCAGGCCGATAACGAGGTCGCGCGCGACCGGATGGCACGGGTGTTCGGGATCTTTCCGCGGCTGGCAGAACGGTCGGGGCAGTTTGCCGGAACCATGTCCGGCGGCGAGCAGGCGATGGTGTCGATCGGCCGCGGGTTGATGGCGGAACCGAAGCTGCTGCTGATCGACGAACCCTCGCTCGGACTGTCGCCGCTGTTCGTGAAGGAGAACTTCAATGTCATCCGCCGCATCCAGGAACTCGGCATCGCCGTGCTCCTGGTCGAACAGAATGTCCGGCAGACGCTGGCCATCTCGCATTACGGCTATGTGCTGATGCAAGGGCGGGTGGTGGCGTCCGGGACTGCGGCAGAACTGGCGGCGAACGAGGAAGTGCGGCAGGCGTACTTCGGGCAGGGCGGATGATGCGGTCCGACAGGCTGCCAGAAGCGATACCAAATCAACCAACATTCATGCGTGAAAACCGATCGCCTGGCTGTGACCAGCGGCGCCGCAGGGGGTATCGGTTCGCGGCCTGCCCGGCGCTTCCTGGACATCGGCGACAAGGTGTTCGTCACCGGCCTTTGTTACAAGACTCATTACTTGCAAACAAGTAATGAGAATAATAAACTTCAAGCATGGCCATCAATGCGTCGCAACGCATCCTCGAACTGGCGCGTACTCAGCGGCTGCTGAGTGCGGCGGATGTCCGCAAGCGCGGCGAATCCGCGCAGCTTCTGCTGAAGCTCCATCAGGCCGGCAAGCTCCAGCGGGTAGCGCGCGGCGTCTACAGTTTGCCGGACCATCCACCGACCGAGCATCAGACCTTGGCCGAAGTTTGCCAGCGCCTCCCCAAAGCCGTCATCTGCCTGCTCTCGGCCCTGCAGTTCCACGAGATTGGAACCCAACTGCCGCACGAAGTCTGGATTGCGCTGCCGGAAGGCACGCAAACACCCGTCGTCACCTATCCGCCACTGCGCATCGTCAGGCTCCGCGGTGCCGCCTACGCCGACGGCATCGAGATGGTCATGAACCAGGGCACACCGATCCGCGTCTATTGCGTTGCAAAGACCGTCACGGACTGTTTCAAATTTCGCAACAAGATCGGACTCGACGTGGCGCTGGAAGCGCTCAAGGACACGTGGCGCCAACGTCGGGTCACGATGGACGAACTGACACGTTGCGCCCGGATCGATCGCGTAGAGCGCGTGATGCGGCCTTATCTGGAAGCGATGGTGGCGTGAGCGTAAACCGGAGTGTTTCCGTACTGGCGCGCTTGCTCGATCTGGCCAAGAGCAGAGGCGACGACTACAACCTGCTGCTGAACAGCTTTGCACTGGAACGTCTGCTGTGCCGGCTCTCGGTGTCCGGCCACTCGCACAGTTTTCTGCTGAAGGGAGCGCTGCTGTTCCGGCTCTGGTACGACCAGCCGCACCGGCCGACCCGCGATGCCGATCTGCTCGGCTACGGCCCGAACGATGCCGGCCACCTGATCGCAACTTTCGGTGACATCGCTGCCATCGATCTGGACGACGGCATCGTCTTCGACGTCGACTCCATCCGCGTCGAGTCCATCCGGGAAGACAACTTCTACGGCGGCATGCGCGTGCGACTGATCGGCCGCATCGGTTCGGCGCGGTGCCCGCTACGGATCGACGTCGGTTTCGGCGATGCCGTTACGCCGGAGGCGCCGACTGTTGCCTATCCTGCGCTGCTGCAAGGCTTCAGCTCACCGACCCTGCGGGTCTACCCCGCTTATACGGTGATCGCCGAGAAGTACCAGGCCATGGTGATGCTGGGCCTCGCCAACAGCCGGATGAAGGACTTCTACGACTTGGTCACGATCGCCGCTCGCACCGAACTCGACGGCGCGACGCTTGCTCGAGCGATCGCCGCGACCTTCGATCGGCGCAAGACGGCGTTGCCCGACGAGCCGCCCATCGCCCTGCAACGGGAGTTCGGCGACGACATTGCCAAGCGACGTCAGTGGCAAGCGTTTCTCGACAAGAACAGACTGGAAGCGCCCTGCCTGACTGAGGTCATCGGCCGAATCTACATCCTGCTCTGGCCCGCAACGCAGGTGGCTCGGTCGAACTCGGCTGCGAACGCCATGTGGAGCCCCGGACTGGGTCAGTGGATTTCACACCCTCAGCGCCCGCATTGATTTCCATGCAAGAAGCGGCAAAGTTGAACAGCAGGGGAAGATTCGCATCGCAGTCAGAGGATTGACGCCGCGTCGGCGTCGATTTGTGCCTGGTTTCCGCCTCCGACTATGGTTCCTCGCGCAGGCGCGCCAGCGGCTTGTCGAGGGCCTGGGCGCCCTCGATGAAGGCGTCGACCGATACGCCGGGAGCGAGCCGGGTGAACGGCGGCTCGAGGATGCGCATTGCGTCCATGTGGGACACATCGTCCCGGGCTTCGAGATAGCCGGCGACATAGGTGCCCGAGACGCTCAGGCCGACGACCACCAGGGCCGCGGCGATGAGAACCGCGTTCGACTGTCGGCTCACCAGTCGGAGCTGGCCATAGAGCAGCGTGCCGCCGACCGCGCCCAGCACCAGCGGCAGGATCGACGTGATGACCGGCAGCGAGAGCGAGAACGACAGCAGGTTGGAGATCGGTTCGATGATCAGCGTCGCGACCAGGCCCGCCAGTGTCAGCGAGGCGTGGGCGAAGAACATCGCCCGGCCGGCGCTCAGGCGGCCGATGGCCGCCCAGGCCCCGGCCCAGGCCGCCGGGATCAGCAGCGCGATCGGCAGGCCGACGAACAGCCGCGCGGGCACGAACTCCTCGACCGTCGCCGCATAGGTGTGGAGCGCGAGCAGGGCCAGATACGCGCACAGCAGCAGCACCGCCGCGGACGCCGAGCCCCAGCGGGCCGCGACCGGATCCGGCTGTTCCTCGCCGACCGGGAAATCGCGGGTGCGCACGCGCAGTACGGTATGGCCGACGCGCAGCCGCAACGCGTCGCCGGCCCCGCGGTCGGGCAGGATGTGCAGGCCGTTGCGCGTGCCGAGATCCACGGCGGCGAGCGAACCGTCTTCGCGGCGTTCGATGCGCAGGTGATGCGGTGCGACGAACGGATCGTCGACGATCACGTCGTTGTCGTAGGCGCGCCCGACGCTTACCGGCAGGCTGGTGACCTGCATGCGATGGGCGACGTCGCCGGTGCGGCCGAGCAACTCGACGAAGATCACTTGGTCCATCGGACCGCCTCGAGGTAGCGCTTGGCGAACGCAAGGCCACGTTCCAGGCTGACGCCATCGAGCGCCAGCCAGCTCAACAGCCCTTCATGCGTGCCGTCCAGGGTGGCGAGCTTGAGCCGCACGTCGTACAGACCCTTCAGCCGCTTGTAGGCGCGGGCGCAGAACACCACGCGCATCGTGCCGCTCTCGTGGGTTACGAAGCGCTCGTGGCACCGGAACGGCGTGACATCCTCGCGCGTGGTGTCGCCTTCGGGCGCGTCGCGGCCGAAGCTGCGTTCATAGAGCGAGGAGAAGCGCAGCCAACCCAGCGTCTTGCTCTTCAGCAGTTCGTGGCGGAAGCGCACCCCGCCGGTGTCGAAGCTACCGTCGATGTAGATCGAGCCTTGCGCGTCGCAGGTCTTGAAGGCCTGCTCGTAGGGGCGGGTGCGGTCGGGTGCCGATTCGCCCCAGCAGCGCATGAACGGGCCGAGACTGTCAGGGACGCTGTAGCGCCCGAACGGGGCGACCGGCATCGGCTGCCGGGCGATGCGCTCGAACAGGACGTTCTGGCGGTCGAGCAACTGGCGTTCGACCGTCGCGCGCAGCGTCTTCGGCTCGGGTGCGGTGCGCGGCGCACGGGCGAGCAGGTCGCGCACGAACTTCACCGGCACCAGGAAGCTCAGCAACTGGCCGTCGCGCAGATTGGCGACGTTGACCCCGAACACCAGGCCTTCCGGCGTCACGGCGGGGCCGCCGCTCATGCCGGCGTTGATCGCGCCGGTGAAGTTGAACTGCTCGGTCAGCGTGAATTCGGTCATGCCGTTGAAGGTGCCCTCGACGATCGTGAGCCCGAGATCGTGCGGATTGCCCATCGAGAAGCCGCGATCGCCCTTGCGCAGCGGCGCCTCGGCGAGGCGCAGCGCGGGCAGGTTGTCGCCCGCCATGCGCACCAGGGCCAGGTCATGCACCACGTCGACCGCCAGCACGGCGAGCGGTCCGCGGGCGCCATCGCTGCGCACGAATTCGACGGTGTAGCGGTCGGGATCGAGCACGAACTGCGACACCACGTGGTAGTTGGTGATCGCGACTCCATCCGGGCTCGCGATCCAGCCGGATCCGATCGACGTCTGCGCCTGCGTTCCGCGATCGATCATGCGCACCTGGAGCAGCTTGTCGCGCGCGCGATCGAACACGGCCTGCGCCTGGGCCGAGACTTCGGCCGCCACCGGATCGGCCGGCGCCGCCACGGACCCATCGGCCGCGATCGAGGGCGCGTTCGAGGCGAGGCACGCCAGCAGCGCCAGCAGTGCCAGTGGCGCCACTGGCGGGGAGGGAGCGCCGACGCGTGTCCCCGGCCGGTTCACGGACAGGCGGTTGGCGTGACCGGCAGTGGCCGGAATGTTCCGATGCGGCCGGCCGGTCGGGACTACAGGATCGAGACCCGCGCTCAAGCGCGGTCCCACATCACGTCGTTGCCACCGCGGGCGGCGGCCTCGAGCAATTCCATCAGCGGAAAAGCCCGCTGACGCAGGCGAACAGCCGGAACGGCGCCCGGTTCGTCCTCATCGGGCCGGACCGGTTCGACGACGGTGCCGAGCCCTTGCTCCAGGCGGCGAATCGCATCGGGGAGGTCGACTGCGAGAATCGCGCTCGGTACCGTGCCACTGTGGCCGGCCAGTTGCAGCAACTGCAGGGCGATGTCGCCGAACATGGTGAGAGTACCTGCCGAACTGTCGAATTTGATGAGCATGGGGGAAGCACAGGTCCGGGATTGGCGCGGCTCGCGCCGTCGCGAAACCGGGATTGTGGCAGGAGCGGCCGACGTCATGCGATCGGCGCCGACGTTGCGGTGTAGGAGCAGCGCCCGGCGCGGTGTCGGAGCGCGCCGGCGGCAGCCGCCACCCGCACCGGTGCGCAGACGGTCGGCCAACCGTGCGTCGGCCGGGGCGATGTTACTGACCGACGCCGAGACGAGGTTCTACGCGTAGACCGGGAACGGGTCGAAGCGGCCCTTGAGCACGGTGTCGGCGGTGCCGGACCGCAGCCAGCCCTCGATCGCCGTGGCGTAGACGCGGCGGAAGTCGGTCGTGTAGACGAGGTTGTCGCCGGCATCGAGCGCGGTCAGTGACGAGGGTGTGCCGTAGTGACCGCCCTGGACCGTCTTGCCGGCGAAGAACATGACATTTGCCGTGCCGTGGTCGGTGCCGAGGCTGGTGTTCTCCGGCACCCGGCGGCCGAACTCCGAGAACGCCAGCATCGTGACGCGATCGGCCATGCCCAGACGTTCCATGTCGCGCGTGAAGCCCAGGATCGAGTCGGACACGTAGGTGAGCAGGCGCTGGTGCAGGTCGGCTTGCTGCACGTGGGTGTCGAAGGCATTGTTGCGGTAGGCGACGTAGTAGAGTCGCGTCGGCAGCCCGGCGGCGATGCAGGCCGCGACCTTGGGCAGGCCTGAAGAATTGATGCCGTAGTCGACCGGGGTCTTGTACTTCGCCGCGGCCTCGCGCACCAGCCCGGAGGCTTCGCGCGCGCTGTTGGCGACCTGGTTCAGAAAGGCGAGCGAGGCGTTGCCCGGCGGGGTCGGCGACACTTCATCGAGCACCGGCCGGGTCTGCAGGAAGCCGTTGCGCAGGAACCGTTCGGGGTCGTCGAACACCACCGGCAGGTGCAGGCGGCTCTTCACCGCCAGCGACTGCGCCACGTCGATGTTCATCAGGTAGTTGGGCTTCGGCGCCGGCTGCAGGTTGTCGGCCAGCCGCCCCACCCAGCCGTAGTCGTCGCCGCTGTTCGGTGCTGCCGTGTGCAGGTAGGCCATCGAGGTGAAGTGCGAGAACGACGGATTGGCGTAGCCGCAGCCATGGACGATGGCGAGCTTGCCGTCCTTGTACAGACGTTCCATGCCGCCCAACCCGGGATTGAACCCGTAGCGGTCGTCGATCTTGCGCAGCTTCGCCGGCCTGATGCCGATCGTGGGGCGCAGGCGGTAGTAGGTGTCGTCGGCGTAGGGCACGACGGTGTTGAGGCCGTCGTTGCCGCCGGAGAGTTCGAAGATCACCAGGATGCGGTCGTCGTCGGATACGGCGGCGGCCTGCGCGACGCGCGAGAAGATGCCGGGGGCGCCGAGTGTTCCGGCACCAGCGAGGGCGGCCTTGAGGAGATGGCGGCGATTCATCATGGGCGTGGTGTTTCCGAAATGCGATGCGGTGAGTGGGTGCGGTGTGCCGGATCGCTCATCCGAGCTGGTATTCGGGGCGGCTCAGGATCAGGTGCAGCAGCATGCGCAGCGGGTCTTCCATCCAGGTCTCGGCGGCCTTGATGTCGGCGGTGCCGAGTTCCTGCTGGAGGAAGGCCGCCATGTGGTCGCGCGTGCCCGCGTCGAGCGGGACGGAGAGGAAGCGCCGCGCAAAATAATCGACCACGGCGGCGGGCGTCTCGAGGTTCGCGTCGTGCACCATTGCCGTGAGATCGAGGCGGGCGGTGTCGCGGGGGATCGGCTTGACCCGCTCGATCGCCATCTGCCAGCCGCGATAGCTCGCGAACCGGGTATTGAAGGCTTCGTCGCGATCGGCGTTGTTGGACATCGACATCATCTCCGGGCCGCCGTCCTTGTCGATCGGCTTGGTCGCCGTGGTCATGTCCATGCCGGCGCGGATGCGTTCGTGCACGGCACGGATCTCGTAGCCGGTGTTGCGCACCGGATAGCGGTCGTCGGGAATGAAGGTGATGTCGGGAAACACGACGTCGAGCGCGAAGTTGCCGCGCTCCAGCAGCAGGCCGGGGGTGATCCAACTGCGGCCCTGTGCCCAGCCGGCGACGGTGGGCGGATACAGCAGCCGCTGGCCGAGGGAACCGGTGATGTCGTTGAAGTCGGGCACGCCGGGGACCTGTTCGAGCCCGAGCTTGCGGTAGGTGGAGACGACCAGGTCGACCGGGCCCTTGATGCGCGTGGCGACCGACTCGGGGGCGTAGAAATCCTTCGACAGCAGCAACATCTCGAGGAACGGTGCGATGTCGTAGTTGCCCGCCTTCAGCCGCCGGCCGAGCTCGGCCCGGAGGGCGGGATCGAGGTCCTCGCGCACCATGAAGCGGTAGAGCTTCGCCGCCAGGAACTGCGGCGTCGCCGGATGATCGAGGATCACGTCGATCACGTCGACACCGTCGAAGGTGCCGCGGTGGCCCAGGACTTCTTTTTCGGCATCGTCGTGCTGGGCGGCGTTGACCTTGAATACGGTGCCCTCGAAGTTCCAGCCGGTGAAGGCGCGCGCGGCTTCGCGGATGTCGTGCTCGCTGTAGTTGCCCACGCCCATGGTGAACAGCTCCATGATCTCGCGGGCGAAGTTCTCGTTCGGGGCACCCTTGACGTTCACGCCGGCGTCGAGGAACGCGAGCATGGCCGGATCCTGCGCGACGCCGACCACCAGCGTGCGGAAGTTGCCCAGGCCCTCGGCCTCGAACAGCTCAAGCTGCTGCAGCATCTTGCGGTAATCGCGCACCTTCTCTTCGGTGGTGGCGAAGTGGCCGTGCCAGAACAGCGCCATCTTCTCCTGCAGCGGGCGGGGTGAGGTGAGCATGCGGTTCGCCCACCAGTACGAGACGCGGTTGGTCTCCAGCACGCTGGCGCGCAGCCAGTAGAAGAACTTGTTGACCACCGGTTGCATCGGCCGGTTGCCGGCCGGCTTGACCTTGACGCCGAGGGCCTCGCCCTTGGCGCGCGCCAGGTCGGTGGTGGCGGGACGGCTCGCAGGGAAGTGTTCGAGACCGGCGTCGAACACCCCGGACTCCTCAAACGGTTTCAGGTCCGGTTCGGCGGCGCCTTCGAAGTAGACCAGGCGGCGGACGGCCTCGCGCGGCGTGAGGCGGGCGAAGGCATCGATCTCGGCCGGCGTGCCGCCGAAGCCGGCGCGCTCGAGCAGGTGGGCGGCGCGGGCGCGGTTCCAGTCCGCCGGAGCGAGCGGCGAGAGATCGCCGGCCCAGGGAGACGCCGCGCGGACCGGCAGCGCGGCGGCGGCGAGGCACAGGGCCAGGGCCAGGGAGAGTGATGGGGCAAGGCGCATGGCGATCGTTGCAACCGGGGGACAGCGGGTGGTGGGACGCGCGGACGCCCGGCACGGGCCAGAGGCCTGATGCCGGACGGCGCACACGGGAAGCAAGTTAATCCTTCCGCAGCGGCGCGATCAATGGGCCGGCCGGGAAGCACCGACTAATTCATGATTTTACCTACCCGCTGGCGGCGGGCGCTACGTCCCGCTTCTCGAACCACCCGTATAGGGCCGGCACCACGACCAGGGTCAGCAGTGTCGAGGTGAACAGCCCGCCGATCACCACCACGGCCAGCGGGCGCTGGACCTCCGAGCCCGGCCCGGTGGCGAACAGGAACGGGATGAGTCCCAGCATCGCGACCGTCGCGGTCATGAGCACCGGCCGGAAGCGTTGGGTGCAGCCGGTCACGACGGCATCGCGCTGGCTCATGCCGTCGTTGCGCAGCCCGCTGATGCAGGCGACCAGCACCACCCCGTTCAGTACCGCGATGCCCCACAGCGTGATGAAGCCGACCGATGCCGGCACCGACAGGTATTCGCCGGTGACGAAGAGCGCGAGCACGCCGCCGATGGAGGCGAACGGCAGTACGGTGATGATGAGTCCGGCGTGGCGCAGCGAGCCGAACATCACGAACAGCAGGAAGAAGATGGCCACGATGGTGACGGGCACGATCACCATGAGCGTGCCCATGGCGCGCTCCATGTTCTCGAACTGGCCGCCCCAGACCAGGTAGTAGCCCTCGGGCAGCCTGACCTCCCGGGCGATGCGGGCCTTGGCCTCGGCCACGTAGCCGCCGATGTCGCGCCCGGTGAGATTGGCGCCGACCACGATGCGCCGCTTGCCGCCTTCGCGGCTGATCTGTGCCGGCCCGTCGACCACCGATACCTCGGCGATCTCGCGCATCGGCACCAGTGCGCCGCCAGGTCCGGCCAGCAGCGTGTTGGCGATGACCCCGACGTTGTTGCGAAACTCCGGCGGATATCGCACCACCGCGGGGAACCGCCGTTCGCCTTCGTAGACCTCGGTCGCGGTCTTGCCGCCGATCGCCATCTCGATCACGTCGTGCACGTCGGAGGCATTGAGGCCGTAGCGCGCCATGGTGTGGCGGTTGATGTCCACGGTCAGGTATTGCTGGCCGGTGAGCTGCTCGATGCGCAGATCCTGTGTGCCCTGGATCTTGCCGAGCACGCGGCCGATGTCCTCGGCCACGCGCTTGAGGTCGCCCAGGTCGTCGCCGAAGATCTTGATGGCGATCTGGGACCGTACGCCGGTGACCATCTCGTCGACGCGCTGCGCGATCGGCTGATGCATGATCAGGCTGATGCCGGGCAGGTCGCGCAGCCGGCCGCGGATCAGGTTCTCGAAGTCCTCCTGCCGGCTGAATCCGGCCGGCCATTCGGCCCGCGGCAGCAGCGACACGACCGGATCGGAATCGGTATGCGGCTGCGGATCGGCCGGACTTTCGCCGCGACCGACCTTGTTCACCACCATCCTCACGCCCGGCACCGCGGCAATGCGCTTCGAGGCCTCGAATTCGAGCGCCATCACCTCGTCGAACGACATGCTCGGCGAGCGCGTGATGGCAGGCGTGATGGAGTTTTCCTTGAGGGTCGGAATGAACGACTTGCCCAACAGCGGAAACAGCCCGAGCGAGCCGATCAGCAAGGCGATGGCGGCGCCGACGGTCTTCTTCTGGTTCGCCAGCGCCGAGTCGAGCAGGCGCAGATATCCGGCCTTGAGGAAGGCGATCGGCCGGGTGTCTTGCTCGCGCCCGGGTTTGAGAAAGAACGAGCACAGCGCCGGGGTCAGCGTTAGCGCCAGCACCAGCGACACCGACAGGGCGATGGCGATGGTGTAGGCGAGCGGCGCGAACATCTTGCCTTCCATGCCTTCGAGCGTCATGAGCGGCAGGAACACCAGCACGATGATGCCGACGCCGAAGATGACCGGCTTGGCCACCTGCCCGACGGCCTCGAGGATGACGCGGCTCTTGGATTCGCCGTGCCGGTGCGACAGTTGGCCGAAGGTGTTTTCCACCACCACCACCGAACCGTCCACGATCAGGCCGATGGCGATCGCCAGGCCGCCGAGCGACATCAGATTGGCGCCGATGCCATAGCGGTTCATGACCATGAAGGTGATGAGTGGCGCGAGCACCAGCGAGGCGACCACGATGAGGCTGGAGCGCAGGTCGCCGAGGAAGACGAACAGCACCACGATCACCAGCGCGATGCCCTCCATCAGCACCTTGGTGACCGTCCACATGGCGGAGTCGACCAGTTCGGTCCGGTCGTAGAACGGGACAATCTGCAGGCCGCCCGGCAGCATCCCCTTGGCATTGATCTCGGCCACCCGGGTCTTGACGCGCGTGACCACGTCCTTGGCGTTGCCGCCGCGCAGCATCATCACGATGCCGCCGACCGCCTCGGTGTAGCCGTTCTTGACCAGGGCGCCGACGCGGACCGCCGAGCCGATGCGTACCTCGGCCACGTCCTTCACGAAGACCGGCGTGCCGCCCTGCTCCTTGAGGACGATGTTCCCGGCATCGGCCACCGAACGGATGAGACCCACGCCGCGGACCAGGAACTGCTCTTCACCGGTGGGCAGGATGCCGCCGCCGGAGTTGGCGTTGTTGCGGGCGAGTGCCCCGTAGACGTCGCGCAGCGAAACGCCGTAGTGGCGCATGCGCTCCGGATTGACCAGCACCTGGTACTGGCGCTCGTAGCCGCCCTGCGAATTGATCTCGGCGATGCCCGGGATCGCGCGCAGGAGCGGCCGTACGACCCAGTCCTGCACCACACGCCGTTGCATCAGTTCGGCTTCGGTGAGTGCCCGTTTCTGGTCGGCAGGCAGTTCGAGAACATATTGGTAGACCTCGCCCAGGCCGGTCGAGACCGGACCGAGCACCGGCGCCACGTCGTCGGGCAGGCGGGAACGCACCTCGATGATACGTTCCATGACCAATTGTCGTGCGAAGAACACATCGACGTCGTCGCGGAATACCATTGTGATGATGGACAATCCGTTGCGGTTCAGCGAGCGCATGTCGGTGAGGCCCGGCAACCCGGTCATGGCGATCTCGAGGGGAACGGTGATGAACCGCTCGACCTCCTCGGGTGACCTGCCGGTGGCTTCGGTCGCGATCTGTACCTGGACGTTGGTCACGTCCGGGAACGCGTCCAGAGAGAGTTTCTGCACCGCCTGGAGACCGAAGGCGAACAGCGCCACGGCGACGACGACGAGGATGCCCCGCTGCTGCAAGCAGAATCGGACGATTTTTTCCATGGAACCTGGCGGGTGGCTTTATGCCGGCGGGTCAGCTCGACCCATCAACGACAAGGAGTGGTGAATGGATCTGGGATTGAAGGGCTTGAATGCGATCGTGACCGGTGGGACCAAGGGCATCGGCCGCGCCATTGCCGAGACACTTGCTGCCGAGGGCGCCAATGTGGCGATCTGCGCGCGCCAGGCCGATGCCGTCCCCGCCGCGGTGGCGGCCCTGGCGGCCAAGGGCGTCAAGGCGAGCGGCAAGGCGCTGGATGTGGGTGACGGTCCGGCGCTCGCGGCGTGGGTTGCCGAGGTCGGCGCGGCCTGGGGCGGCATCGACATCGTCGTGGCCAACGTCAGCGCGCTCGCCATCGGTAACGACGACGCCAGTTGGAAGCGGAGCTTCGAGGTCGACGTCATGGGCGCGGTGCGCCTGGTCGATGCCGCGATGCCGTGGCTGGAGCAGAGCAAGGCCGCGGCCATCGTCACCATCGCGAGCGTGTCCGGACGCGAGATCGATTTCGCCGCCGGACCCTATGGCGCCTTCAAGGCCGCGCTGATCCACTACACGCAAGGCCTTGCCTACCATCTTGCGGGCAAAGGCATCCGCGCCAATTCCGTTTCGCCCGGCAACACCTACTTCGAGGGTGGTGTCTGGAACCGGATCAAGGATGGCAATCCGAAGCTCTACGCCGAAGCGCTGGCGCTGAATCCGACCGGCCGCATGGGGACCCCGCAGGAGATGGCCAACGGCGTCGCCTTTCTGGCCAGTCCGGCAGCCAGCTTCGTCACCGGCACCAACCTGGTCATCGACGGCGCTCTCACCAAGGGCGTCCAGTTCTAGGATGCAACTACCCCCACGCCCGCTTCGTTCGCTGCCCCCGAGGGGGCGCGTCGGCACCTTCGGGCGGCCGGGCGGTACCGACATGACGCCGCGCGGGGCCGCGGCCGGCACAGACCGGCTGCGGTCTCTCATTGCAGGTTCTGCTTGCGTTCGTTGTTGAGGTGGAAGGCGCCATCGACGACGATGTCGTTGCCCGCTGCCAGGCCCTCGATCACGGGGCGTTGCCCATCGGACTCGGGGCCGAGGGTCACCGATACCAGTTGGTACCGGTTCGGTCCTTTCCTCAGGAACACGTAGTCCTTGTTGTTGTCGCGGACCACGGCGTCGACCGGAACCACGACACGCTGGGTGGAGCGGTCCTGGATCAGCATCACCGACAGCATCGCCGGTCGGATCGAGCGGTCTTTGTTATCGACTTCCGTGCGTGCGGTGACGGTGCGCGTCTCGGGATTGACCGTCGAACTCACGTACACCAGTCTGCCGTCGATGCTGCGATTGGCGAGAGCCGGAATGGCGACCTTCACGATGTCGCCGACCTTGACCAGATCCGACTGCTTCTCGGGAATCTCGGCCTGAACCCACACGCGCGACAGGTCGGCGATGGTGTAGATGGCGTCGGCGGGTTGCACGACCTGACCGGTGGTGACCTTGCGTTCGATCACGGTTCCCGAAAGCGATGCCACGACGAACGAATTGGAGTTGACCGCGCGCGTCTGCTTCAGCTTCTGGATGTTCTTGTCGGACATGCCCAGCACCTGCAACTGGCCGTGCGACGCCGATGCTTCGGCCTCCGCCTGCGCCAGTTCGGTCTCGCGCCGTTGCAGTTCGGCGGCGCCGATGACGTCTGCCTCGAACAACTGCTGAGCGCGCTGGGCGGCGCGTTCGGCCAGAAGCTTCGAGGAGAACGCCTTGAGAAACGCCAGTTGCGCGCTCGACAGTTCGGTGCTGTTGACCGTCGCGAGCACCTCGTTGCGAGTGACGTTCTGGCCCGCGATCGCCTTGAGATCGGTGATGCGCCCGGTGACGTTGGAGCCGATGCGTGCCATCCGGGTCTCATCCACGCTGACCGACGCCGGCACGCGCAACGTCTCGCGAAAATCGATGGTGCGGACGGTGGCGACCTTGACCCATTTCTGGGTTTCGGCGTCGGCGACCACCAGCGCCGGGTCGGTCGGTGCCGGTACCGTTGCGGTGGCGGCAGTTTTGCCACCAGCCGGCGGTTTGTCGTCCCTGGCACCGCACGCGACCAGCGCGCAACACGCGGCAAGCAGGACGATGAAGTGGGGACGGCGATTCGGCGCGAAGAGCGCTGGCCCCCCATTGGGGGGTGCCGACC
>JAYTTO010000442.1:0-3555 GCA_043744975.1 Betaproteobacteria bacterium
ATGCGCCAACGCAATGCGGATGCAGGCGGCTTCGCCTTCGTCCAGATCGGGCAGCGCTGCCTGCGGCACCGGATCGGTCCACACGCGCAACCACCTCGCCGCCAACGCGGCGCTGATCTCGTCTTCGCCTCGCGTCACCTGGCCGGACAGCAGCTCCGCGCGCACCTGGGCGGTATCCAGACCTGGCCGAACAGGGTTTGCAGCCAGCCGAGGCCACCGGCGATGGACAGTCCGATGAGCGGGCTGGCATCGCTCAGGACGATGCGAGCCACTGTTCCAGCGTATCCATGTCGCGTTCGGCGTCCCGCGCGCTCAGCTCGACCACCGGGATGCCCAGTCGCGACACATGCGCCATGAACGCTGGCATGGGCAGTTGCGCCACCCGGGCGGCACTGGCCAAGGCGAGATGGCCGTCGCGGAACAACGCAGTGGCCAATGCCGCGCGCACACCCTGTATGTCGAGCACGCCGGTCGGTGCCAGGCCGACCATCAATGCGTGAGGGCGGTCGCGGTTCATGACCAAGACCAGATCATCCTGTGCCTTGCGCAGCGCCTCGGTCGGGTTGTTTTTCAGCCCACTGACGTTGACGACCTCCATAGCTCAGTCTCATAGGAATAACCTGAATCCGTGATCTCAACTGACCCACCGCCATGTTGGCTCGGAGTTTTGCATTGAGTCCTCGGATTTCGTGTGCAAGGGTGCTCGGGAACCGTGCCGAGCGGCAGATTCGCGCGTTCGAACAGGTCGATCGGCACTCCGAAGCCGCGTTGCGCAGCCAATCCAGCACGCCGCAACGCGCGTTGGCAAACGCGTTTTTCGGGATCCGTGAGTTCGTGTTGGGTGGGTGCGCGCTACGTGCAAGCCGCGAACAACTCGCCGTGCAGTCTGGCGAAGACCTTTGCCGAACGATCATTGGCACCCAGCCCCAGGATGATGCGCCGCCCCGTTGCGATGAGTCGCCCCGCACGGTAGATCAGTTCCTGCATCACCGTCTTGATGCGCCGCCTCTTGGCCGCGTGGCGCACCGGCGCATCCGGCCCGAGCAGAGCGCGCTGACCCATCAGGCGCAGGATGTTCATCGCCAGCGCTGCAAACTGGCACACGAGGTAGTTGGTGTCGAACTTGCCCGAGGGCAGCCGCGTCAAGTCCAGATCGGTCTTGAACTCGGCGTGGAACTGCTCGTGCGTGGCGTGGTCGGCGTACAGCGCAATGATGTCGTCGGCGCTGAACGCCTGACCCAGACTGGTGCTCCAGCCGTCCAGCGTGAGTTGCGGCTCTATGAGCGCCTGGCCGCGCGCGTCGATGGTGCGCTCGGTGAGTCTGAGTACGCGGCGCAAGGGCCGTTCGATGCCTTCAATGCGCAAGGGCTCCTGCCACGTCGTCACGCGCTTGCCTTCGCGCGGGCTTTGCCAGACGGTGCCGCCGTCGGCGGCTAGCTTGTCGCCCAGCGCGAGCACCTGGGTGCTGCGCGGGTTCCACTTGATGAGCCAGTCCACGGCCGGCAAGCCGGCGCGGTTGCACGCCTCGATGCCGAGCATCAGCGCCGCAGAGTCGAAGCCCGAGTCAAGCCGCGCCAGGATTGGCGCCTTCGTTGCGGCCGCGCTCAGCCGCTGCGCCATCGGGATCGCCCGCTCGAGGTTGAAGTCCGTCTCCCGAGCCGAGTGCTGCACGCCCGGGCGCAAGGCAAGCTCCAGGCAAAAACCGTGGCTGCCCAGGTACGCCGCCAGCGGGCAGTAGCCGTCCACGCCGGCGTAGGTGCGGCCCACGCCTTCCTTGGCTGTGCCGCCGTTGTCCATCGCAAAGGTGTCCACGTCCAGCGGCAGCCAGCCGCAGGCCAGCACGCCGTAGTCCGGACGTTGGCTGGCCAGCAGCGACTCGATCATCGGCGGCACGAAGTCGAACATCTCCACCGCCTTGGCATCCAGCCGCTGGCGCAGCGTCGGGCTCGACGCCAGCAGCCCGATGCCCAGCGCTTGCTTGAAGAAGGTGTCGCCGCGAAAGTTCTCAATGGCGTCGAAGTCGCTCTTGCCTTGCACCAGCAGGCCCAGGTAGGCGCGGCAAACATCCGAATTGCTCACACCACCGCGCACGGGCAGCGCCGCGTCCAGCCGATCAAGCACCGGGCCAATCGACTTCAGGTAGTGGCCCACCAGCGCCAGACCCGCCACCGGCGTGAGGTCGTAGCCGAGTTGCCTGACAATCAATTGGCGCATGCTGCTGGAACCTTCGGCGATTCAATTTGAATCCCACTTCCAACTCACCCGCAGGGTGATCCGCCAACAGGGTCATCCCTGCCAAATTCGCCAACTACATCAACAGCTTGGCTTGGCTCGCTGATGTCGAGGTCACGGATCCAGGAACTTGTCGCAAAGTCATCGCCATGCAACGCCGCCGTTTCACCCTCGCCAGCGCGTCCCTGCTCGCGCTGCCGGCCACCCTGCGGGCGCAGGCCGCCAAACCCGAGAAGCCCAGCCTCACGATCGCGGTCGGCGGCAAGAACCTGCTCTACTACCTGCCGCTGACGATCGCCGAAAGCCTGGGCTATTTCAGGGCCGAGGGGCTCGAGGTGACCATCGCCGACTTCGCCGGCGGCTCGCGCGCGCTCCAGGCTGTGATCGGGGGCAGCGCCGATGTCGTCTCGGGCGCCTTCGAGCACACCATCAACATGCAAGTGAAGGGCCAGCGTTTGCGGGCTTTCGCATTGCAGGGCCGCGCGCCGCAGATCGTGCTGGGCGTGAACCCGAAGACCATGCCCAACTTCAAGAGCATTGCAGAACTGAAGGGCAAGAAGCTCGGCGTCACGGCGCCGGGTTCGAGTACCAACGTGCTGGCCAACTTCGTGCTCGGCAAGGCCGGGCTGAAGCCGGGCGACGTGTCGATCATCGGCGTGGGCGCGGGCAGCGGCGCGGTGGCCGCGATGCGCTCGGGCCAGATCGACGCGATCAGCAACCTCGATCCGGTGATCACGCTGCTGGCGCGCTCGGGCGACCTGAAGATCGTTTCCGACACGCGTGTGGTGAGCGAAGCCGACAAGATCTTCGGCGGACCGATGCCGGCCGGCTGCCTGTACGCGCCGCAGAGTTTCCTCGACAAATACCCCGCCACCGCGCAGGCGCTGGCCAACGCGATCGTGCGGGCCGACAAATGGATCCAGGCGGCAGGCGCCGGAGACATCATCAAGGCCGTGCCCGAGAACTACCTGCTCGGCGACCGCGCGGTGTATGTCGATGCGTTCCTGGCGGCGAAAGGTGCGTTGTCGGTCGATGGTTTGTTCCCCGAGGCCGGGCCGGAGACGGCGCGACGCGCGCTCGCCAGCATCGACCCCGAGATCGCGGCGGCAAAGATCGACCTCGCGGCAATCTACACGAACGAGTTCGTGAAGAAGGCCAACGCCAAGTACCCGAAGGGGTGACGCAGATGGCCGCCGTGCATGCGCTCGAACTGAGCGACGTCAGCTGCACCTTCGTCGACAAGAACGACCCGAACCGGCGTTACACCGCCGTGCGCGACGTGAATCTGACGGTCGGTGCCGGCGAGTTCGTTTCGGTCGTCGG
>JAYTTO010000443.1:0-3833 GCA_043744975.1 Betaproteobacteria bacterium
GAGATTCGCGCAATCGTCCGCAGCGGTTCTCGGTTCCGTCGATGCCTTGCCCTCGGCGGTGATCTTGTCGGCCGGCACACCCTTGCCGACCAGATAGGCCTTGACCGCGGCGGCCCGCTGCTTCGATAGCTTCTCGTTTAGCGCTGCAGGCCCGGTGCGATCGGTGTGACCCGTGATCGTGATGCCGGAGACGGGCTTGGCGCCGATCCTGCCGGCGAGGTCCTCGAGTTCGGACTTGGCGCCAGGCTTGAGCGTCGACTTGCCGCTCGCGAACAGCGCTTCCGCGCTCAGCGTGATCTGCTCCATCGACGGGTCGGATTTCGACTTGGGCGCGACCGCGGCAGCCTCGGCCCGGGGCGCCGCGGGCATCGGCTTGACCTCCGCGGGGGCTGGTTCGGGTGCGGCAGCCACCGGTGCCTCGGCCCTCGGTGGCGGTGGCACCGAGGGGTTCTTCTCCATCATCTTGTCCCCGTTTCCAGCCAGCTTCGGCTTGCCGGCTGCTGGTTCCCCGGTGCACTCGGCCAGGATCTTCGCGTCGGTCCCGTCCCCGGTGCGGACGCAACCCGAGAATCCATCGCGAACGATCCTGGGTGTGTCGGCATCCATGAACTGCGTATAGCCTTCTCGCCCCGTATGCGCCTGGGCTGCGAACGTCAGCAGCAGTGCACTGGCGCCGAGCGCAGGCCATCTGAACCGTGGGGCCGGGTGGAATGTCATCTTTGTGGTTCTCCTGAAAATCGATCGATGGGTACCGTGCGCCATTGCGCAGGCCGGGACTGCCGGACAGCACCTCGCTCGCCGGCAATTATAAGTCTTCGGGCCGGTGCGCTGCGATCGCTGGCCAGGCGCGGCGGCGTTTAGAATCCGGCTTCGATCCATCCAGCCATGGCCGTCATGCCGAATCGCTCGATTGCCGATCCCCTGCTCGATCTGTTCCGGGGCGCCGCGGTGGCGTCGCTGTCCGATGCCGTCGACACCTTGCTGGGCGTGCGGGCTTGCATGGCCATCGACATGCGTCCGTTCGTCGGCGAGGCCATCGTCGGACGGGCCGCGACCGCGCTCCTGCGACGAGCGCCGCGGGAAGTGTCGACCCGCGAAGCCGCGCTGCGCGATTCGGTCGGCATGATCGACGAGTCCCTGCCGGGAGAGGTCGGGGTCATCGTCCTCGAGGACGGGCTCGACGTCGCCGCCATCGGCGGTCTCATGGCCGTGGCGGCACAGGCCCGCGGGATGGCCGGCCTGGTTTGCGATGGCGCCGTGCGCGACATCGCCGAGCTGCGCGCGCTGGGCCTGCCCGTGTATGCCCGCGGTGTGTCCGCTGCCGCGTCGGTCGGGCGCATGATGAGCGTCGGACGCCAGGTGCCGGTGACGTGTGCCGGCGTGTTGGTGCGCCCGGGCGACATCGTGGTCGGGAGCGAGGACGGCGTGATCGTGGTGCCGTACGAGCATGCCGAGGCCGTCGTCCGGCACGCGCTCGACATCGATGCGCGCGAAGCGCGGATGATGCCGCTGATCCGCGAGCATCGCGGCCTGCGCGCCGTTGCCGAGAAATTCAACCGGGGCTGAACGGCCGCCCATCGCCACTGTCGACAAGGGAACGCATTCCATGAACATCGACCTTAGAAGCGACACGGTGACGCGGCCATCGGCGGCGATGCGGAGCGCCATGGCCGGGGCCGACGTCGGCGACGACGTCTACGGCGAGGATCCGACCGTCAACCGCCTGGAGCGGCTCGCCGCCGAGCGCCTCGGCAAGGAGGCGGCGGTCTATGTCGCCACCGGCACCCAGAGCAACCTGATCGGCCTCATGTCGCATTGCGAACGCGGCGACGAGTACATCGTCGGCCAGCAGGCCCATACCTACAAGTACGAAGGCGGCGGCGCCGCCGTCCTCGGCAGCATCCAGCCGCAGCCGCTCGAGAATGAGGCTGACGGCAGCATCGACCTGGACCGGATCGCCGCCGCCATCAAGCCGGACGACTCGCACTTCGCCCGGACCCGGCTGCTCGCGCTCGAGAACACGCTGGGCGGGAAGGTGCTCCCGATGGCATACATCGAAGCGGCGGCCAGCCTCGCCCGGGTGCGCGGACTTGCCATCCACCTCGACGGCGCGCGGCTGTTCAATGCGGCGATCGAGCTCGGCATCGATGTGGCGGCGATCGCCCGGCCGTTCGATTCGGTCTCGATCTGCCTCTCCAAGGGTCTCGGGGCCCCGGTCGGTTCGATCCTGCTCGGTCCGCGGCCGCTGATCGAACGCGCCCGGCGCTGGCGCAAGGTGCTGGGCGGCGGCATGCGCCAGGCTGGTCTCATGGCCGCGGCCGGGCTCTACGCGCTGGAGCACAACGTCGACCGCCTCGCCGACGATCACGCCAACGCCCGCTATCTGGTCGAGCGCCTGGCGGCAATCGACGGGGTGAAGACCGACCCGGCACTGGTGCAGACCAACATGGTGTTTATCCAGGTGGCGCCGGATGCAGCGGGTCCGCTGCGCGAGTTCCTGGCGCAACGCGGCATCATCATCTCGGGCGGCGCCAGCATCCGCCTCGTCACGCACCTGGACGTTGGACGCGAGCACCTTGCCGCCTTCGCCGACGCGGTCGCCGAGTTCTTCCGCGACATCCGCGAGCCTGCCGCGCAGGCCGCCACCACGGCCTAGGTGATGGCGCCCATGCGCCGGGCCCGGACCTCAGGCTTGGCCGGCCTGCTGGCGGTGTTGCTGATCGTCGCCTGGCCGGGCCCCCGGGTCGATGCCGGCATGCCCCCGGTCGCCGGCGACGGCCCGATCCCGACGCTGGCGCCCCTGCTGCTGCAGGTCACGCCGGCGGTGGTGAACATCGCCGTGTTGTCCGGGGCCCCCGAGACCGACAACCCGATGCTGCGCGACCCGTTCTTCCGGCGCTACTTCGGTCAGCGCGACCGCAACAAGGCGCAGATCAGTGCCGGATCGGGCGTCATCGTCGACGCAAAGCTGGGATACGTCATCACCAACCACCACGTGGTGAGCGGCGCCAGCGAGATCCTGGTCACGACCAAGGACCGTCGCCAGTTCCAGGCGCGGCTGCTCGGATCGGACGCCGGCACCGACATCGCCCTGCTGCAGATCGAGGCGGCCGATCTGGCAGCGCTCCGGTTCGGCGACTCCGACGTCCTGGCGGTCGGCGACTACGTGCTTGCGATCGGCAACCCGTTCGGGATCGGCCAGACCGTGACGTCGGGCATCGTGAGCGCCCTGGGGCGCTTCGGCATCCATCCCGATGGCTACGAGGACTTCATCCAGACCGACGCCTCGATCAACCCGGGCAATTCCGGCGGCGCCCTGGTCAATCTGAGGGGGGAACTGGTCGGCATCAACAGCGCGATTCTCGGGCCGGCCGGGGGCAACGTCGGTATCGGCTTCGCCGTGCCCAGCAACATGGCCCAGAAGGTCGTTGCCCAGCTTGCCCGGTTCGGCGAAGTCCGGCGCGGCCGGTTCGGGGCAACGGCCCAGGACATCACCCCGGATATCGCGCGCGCTCTCAATGTCAGCCCCAACGAGGGAGCGGTCGTTGTGGAAGTGGTCAAGGAAGCGCCGGCCGACAAGGCCGGCCTGCGGCGAGGTGACGTGGTGATGGGACTCAACGGTCGCCCGGTGAAGAGCTCTGGCGACCTGCGCAATCAGATCGGCCTGATCCCGGTCGGCGATGTCGCCGAGCTGAAAGTGCTGCGCGACGGCAAGCCGATCCTGCTGCGGATGACGGTCGAGGACGCCCGTGCCGGGGCGGCGACCGGCCGGCAGACCATGACTGAACTCGCCGGCGCCCGGGTGGGGACCCTGGTCAGGTCCGGACAGCCCG
>JAYTTO010000444.1:0-2203 GCA_043744975.1 Betaproteobacteria bacterium
ACCACCAGCGGCGTGCCGAAGCCCAGCACCAGCCAATAGGAGGCCGCCCGTCCCAGCCAGGCACCGCCCCACAAGACGGACGGTTGCCACTCCGCTCCAGACCACGAGTGACCCGACCACAGGTCGAAAAGCGCGCGCAGTCCCGAAAACAAGCCTCCGCCGGCGGCACCCGCCAGCGCGGCGAAGGCGAGAATCTTGAACCACTTCCGCCATTCGAAGATGCGGCCCGAAACCCGGGCCGACGCGAATGCCACGAGCGCTGCCAGCAGCCATGGCGCCAGATAAAAGGTGAACGTGACGCTGGTCCAGCCAGACGCGCTGTCGTTAAAAGTGTCATGGTCACGCAGGATCCACCAACCGAGCAGCGCGGCCCCGGCGAACCCGCAACCCACCGTGATGCCCGCTGCCGGCAACATGCGCGAATACCACGGCGTTGCCGCCCGTGCCCTGCTGCTGGCCTGGGTCAGGTTGAGAGCGATAATCACGGTCGCGGCACCGAGCAGTATCAGCCCCAGAATTCCCGCCCATGGCCGCAAGGCGGTGTCGAGCATGCCCGGAACGCTCTGCAATACCAGCACCATGAGCCGCGGCACCAGCAGCAGAGCCGCGAGCGCCGCGATCAGGCCGGTGAGGTTCAGGATCAGATTGCGCAGGTAGGCCGAGACGGCGGCCAGCGTGTCGTTGTTGAGGATGCCCAGGCGCGGCGTCAGGTAGTTGCTGTAGGCCCGCAGAAACTGGATCGGATCGGCTTCCTTCGGCTTCGGGTTCTGCCGTGTGCCCGAGACCAGATCCTCCTCGACGCCGCGCAGGCCGTGCTTATGGCGCTTGATCCAGGCCGACAGCCAGCTACCGATGTAGCCGCCGCCGGAAACCGTCGACAGATAGTCGAAGCGCGACAGCAGCCGCATCTCCGCGAGCGCCTGCAACACACCTAGATTGAACGTGGCGCTACGGATGCCGCCGCCCGAGAACGCCAGGCCCACGGTCTGGTGCGCGTGCGCCGTCACGATAACGTCGTCGCTGCTGTTCTCCGGCGACAGGTCGATCTGCGGCGAGGTATCGGGCGCGTCGACAGCGCGACTCGCCACGATCTCGCGCAACTCGTCGCGCAGGACCTCCTCGAAAGTCCATGGCTTGACGTCGGTCGGATCGGGCATCGGTGCTCCTTGTGGTTTCGGCGGAGCGCTTAATGCGCGCCGGGCCGCCAGCGGCCAGAGTCCGCTGTCCTTCGCCAGGCACAGACAGTCCGCAGGGACTGTCTGTGTCCGGGCTCAGCCCGCAAGCGCACTGGCCCCCCATTGGGGGAGGCCGACCGCAGGAAGGCTGGGGGGGTGGTCATGCGCAGCGCCGGGCCGTCCCAAGCAAGCAGCCCCCCATTGGGGGGTGCCGACCGGAGGAAGGCTGGGGGGGTTGTCACAATGCGAGCAGCCTCGCCCCGGCAAGGTAGGCCTCGGTGAAACGATCGACGCCATGACTGCCGCCATTGACCAGCTTGCGGGCGAGAGCGTAATCGCGATCGACCAGGGCTTCTTTCGCCGCGCGTTCCTTGACGGCGATGAACGACGCCAGGATGCGCCCGGCAGTGGCGGAATCGTTGGCGAGGTCCGGGTTGTCGACCAGCTTGCTGCCCATCCCGATGCGCTGGCCGATCTTGGCGTAGTTGTCGCGGCCGGTGAGCTGCACGAAGCCGCGACCGCAATAGCGCTTGCCGTCGCCGGCGCCGTGATTGCCGATGTCAGTGCGGAAATCGTAGAGATCGAACGGCTTGCCGCCCGGAGAGGTATTGAAGCGCGACCGGCCTTCGCTCACCGGCACGAACGATTCGGTCTCGGCGCGGATCGTGGCGAGCGCCATCAGCGCCATCGGCGCGTCGACCAGCGACTCGACGGTGAGACCATCGAGCACCTTCGGCAGGTTACGCTTGATGTTGTCGATCGGCGTGAACGGAAACATCTCCGACACCAGCCGCGGCGTAATCCGGTCCAGCACCGAGACCGGCGTGGGATCGTCAATGAGGCCGAGGGCGTTGAGGGTGCGCGGACCGGCGACGCCGTCGGCCAGCAACCCCTGGCTGCGCTGGAACGCCAGCACCGCGGCCTGGGTTCCGGGGCCATAGTCGCCGTCGATCGCACCGGGACTGAAACCCTTGTCGTTGAGCGCGCGCTGCAGGCGTTCGACATCGGCACCGTTGGCGCCAGGGGCA
>JAYTTO010000445.1:0-1718 GCA_043744975.1 Betaproteobacteria bacterium
GCCGATATCCCGCTCACGTCGAAGTCGAAGTCGAGTCCTGCCGTCGAATCGGGGGCCTTCAGGGCACCGGGCAGCGGCGCCGACATCTGCACCGTCGATTCGCTGGCGAGGCCGGCCAGCGTGGCGCCGGGGTCGAACGACGCGTTGTTGGCAGACGGCGGCAAGGTACTGTCTACCGCGCCGAGATCGAAGTCGGTCGCGGTGAACTTGGTGTCGTTGGCCTCCGCGCTCAGGCCACCGAGGTCGATATCGGTCGAAGTCCCTGCCATTTGCGCATCGCTGTCGTCGAACCCGAGGTTGAAGTCCAGGTTCTCGGGCACGGCTGCCGCGGCGACACCGGCAGCAGCCGCAAGGCCCGCGGCGCCCATGACGACCGTCGTCGCACCGTCGTCGTCGGATAGGACGGCCGGGCGGGCCGAGGCGTAGCGCGGATTCTCCGGATCGACAGCGTGACCCAGGGCTACCGCCTGGTTCCACAATTCGCCGCGTCCGCCGGTGCCGATCTGGAGTTCCTTGGCAATCTGGTCGAAGGCAGCCACGTCCTTGCGCTTGGCATAGAGCTCGAGCAGTTTGGCATGCAGCTCATAGCGCTTCGGGGTGAGCGCAATCGCCTCCTTCAGACGCTCTTCGGCGAGATTGTCGCGGCCGTAGGTCAGGAAGATCTCAGCCTCCGCCAGCGCATCGCCTTCTTCGCTGATGTCGCCGGCAGACGCGGCGGCCGTAGCGGCCGGCACCGACGCGTCTTCGCCGGCGGCCGCAGCGGCAGCTTCTGCCGCCTTCTTCTTGAACAGGCTGCGTCCCGCAGCCTTGGTCGCCGGTGTTTCCGTAGCACCGCCACGGCGGCGCTTCGATACGAGATAACCGACGCCACCGAGCCCGAGCAGAGCAACGACACCGCCACCGAGCAATGCGGGATTGTCCAGCACCTCATCCATCAGGCTGGGTGGCGGCGGCGGCGGCACGAACTTCTTCTGGGGCTTGGGCGCAGGCAACGGTTCCTGGGTTGCGCCGGGCACGGCAGGCACCGGCGCTGCCGCGACCGGCTCAGCCGGCTTGGCTGGCATCGCGACGGGTGTTTCGGGCTTGGGCGTGGCGGGCATCTCCGCTTTGGCCGGCGCGGGAGGTGCCGGCGTGGCAGCCGGCTTCACCACGTTCGTGCCGCCCTTCGACTTCATCTCCAGCAGCGACTGCATGTCCTTGACGGTCTTCTCAAGCGCCGCCACCCGCATGTTCGCTTCCCCGACCGCCTTGTCCTTCGCCGCCACTTCCTCTTCGAGATTGCGAATCCGATCTCCGTCCGTCGCTGGGGCGCCGGCCTTGCCCGGTTCGCCCTTGGACAGCTTGAGAACCTCCCTTGGCGCTTCGGGCGGCGCGGGAATCTTGTCTTCGACCTTGGTCGTGACCGACCCTGCCGCGGTCCGTCCGGCACCGGCTTCGCCAGCCGGCGCGCCGCCAACTGCAGCGGCAAGGCGGTCACGGTAGGCATTCCAGTCCGCAGCCTGAATGCGAACTTCCTTGTGGGCGTCTGCCGGAGCGATGCTCGCCAGTTCAGCCGAATCGGGTAGCCGGAGGATCCGGCCGGCACGCAGCCGGTTCATGTTCTTGCCGACGAAGGCGTCAGCGTTGTCGCGATACAGCATCACTAGCATCTGCTCGAGCGACACGTCCGCAGGCTTATGCGCCCGACCAATCTTTTCGAGCGTATCGCCACGCTTCAC
>JAYTTO010000446.1:0-1782 GCA_043744975.1 Betaproteobacteria bacterium
GCCCTTGCCGAAGCACTCGCCGATGTTCGGGCAGGCGGCCTCCTCGCAGACGGTATGGAGGTTGTGCTCGCGCAGGGCGCGCTTGACCTCCTGGAAGCGCTCGCCGCCGTTGACCCGCACCCGGATCCAGTCGGGCTTGGCCAGCTTCTCGACCGGCACGATCGGGATCGGGTTGCGTGCGGTCTTGGCGGCGCCGGTCTGTTTGCGGGTCGTCGTGTCCATGAGGTCAGCCTTGAAGTCGGCGCTCGATGCGCCCGGTCAGGGCGGCAGCCCAGCGGTCGTTGTCGGTATCGAGTCCGAGCTGCGCGGCCGACGTCACCGCCAGCCCCGGATAGCCGCAGGGGTCGATGGCCAGGAAGGGGCGCAGGTCAGGATTCACATTGAACGCCAGGCCATGATAACTGCATCCGCCGCGGATTCTGAGGCCCAGGGCGGCGATCTTGGCGCCGTCGACGTAAACGCCGGGCGCATCGACGTCCCCGGCGGCGTCGACGCCTTGCTCGCGCAGGCAGTCGCCCACCGCCGCCTCCAGCAGTCGCACCAGCGGCCGCACGGTGAGTCCGCGCCGGCGCAGGTCGACCAGGACGTAGACCAGCACCTGACCCGGACCGTGATAGGTGATCTGCCCGCCGCGATCGCTGCGCACCACGGGAATGCCGTTGTCGAGCCGCGGAAAGTGGTCGGCGCGGCCGGCGACCCCGACCGTGTACACCGGCGCGTGGGACGTGATCCAGAGCTCGTCCGCCGTAGCGGGCGTCCGGGCAGTCGTGAATGCGCGCATCGCCTCCCAGGCCGCCGCGTAATCGGTCGGCCCGAGGCGGCAGACCACCGGTGCGGCGACCGGACTCAAAGCACCATCACGACCATCGGATGGCCGCTCAGGTCGCGATAGAGCGCATCGAGCTGCTCGCGCGAGGTCGCCCGGATGGTGCACGTGAGCGACAGGTACTTGCGCTGCTTGCTCGGGCGCATCTCGATGGTGACCGGATCGAAATCGGGCGCGTGGCCGCGAACGATGCCGGTGATGGTCTGGACGAGCCCCGGCTCCTGACGGCACACGATCTTGATCGGGAAGTCGGTCGGGTATTCGATCAGCGATGGCAGTTCTTCGATGTTGGTATTCATCCTGATGCTTGCCGCTTGGCGGCTTGGAAACGTCGGTACATCCGCCGAAACATGGGGCCGGGGACGCCGTTTCCAACCTTGGCGCCATCGAGCGTGGTGATCGCCAGCACTTCGCGCGCGGCACTGGAGAGCCAGATCTCGTCCGCCCCCCGCAACCCGGCTTCCGTAACCGCGCGCATCGCATACGGCAGGCCGAGGTCGGCCGCGAGTTCGCCGATCGCCCCGAGCGTGACACCGGCCAGCAGTTGGTGGCCGGGCGGCGGCGTGACGATGGTGTCGCCGATCACCACCTGAACGTTGCTCGCTGCCCCTTCGGTCAGGAACCCGTCGCGCAGCAGCACCGCTTCGACGGCATCGTGGTCGACGGCGAACTGCCGCAACAGGACGTTGGCGAGCAACGCGGTCGACTTGATGTCGCAGCGTGCCCATCGATTGTCGGCAACCGTGACTGCCGCCACGCCGTGCTCCACCTGCTGCGCCGTCGGCGGAACGAGCGCATTGGTCATCGCGAAGACGGTCGGGGTCACGCCTATGGGAAACGCATGATCGCGCCCGGCGACCCCGCGGGTCACCTGCACGTACACCGACTGGTCCTCGGCGGGATGGTCGGCAACGAGACGCGACAGCAGGCCGGACCATGCTTCGTCGGTATGCGGA
>JAYTTO010000447.1:0-1749 GCA_043744975.1 Betaproteobacteria bacterium
CACGCCCTTGCGGGCCGACACGACCACCGCAGCCGTATCGGCCGGCGCAGCGCGGATGGCGGCGACCGGCGCCGTGACAGCCACGGTGCGCCGGGCAGCCAGTGCCCCGCTCTCGACCCACGCGATCTCGCCGCCGACGGTCCGGACCTTGGCCCAGCCGTCGATGGCGGAGATGACTTCGACCGGCGAGGCGACACTGACGACATACAGTTTTTCTGTCTTCTGGGACGGTCCGCCGTACAGGACCGCGGGCACCTCCCCAATCGACCGAAAATCCAGCGCCCAGGAAGCTGTCGCGACCAACCCAAGCGCCCCGAGCCACGCGTGGCTCATGGTCTCAGTAACCGTCGTCAGCCCGCATGATCACCGGCCCGGTGCCGACCGCAGGAAGGCTGGGGGGGTGATGCGCAGCGCCGGGCCGCCCCAAGCAAGCAGCCCCCCATTGGGGGGTGCCGACCGCAGGAAGGCTGGGGGGTTCACATTCACACTGTTCAGTGAGACGTTTCTGCCGGCTGGCCGGCCTGTTGCTGCTGCTGGCGATACAGCGCGTCGAAATTCATCGGCGCGAGGAAGACCGGCGGGAACCCGGCGCGCACCGTCAGATCGGAGATCGTCTCGCGCAGGTAGGGCTGCAGGATCGTGGGGCAGGTGATGGCGTAGATCGGTTCGAGTTCGGTGGTCGGCACGCCCTTGATCAGGAAGATCCCGGCCTGCGTCGCCTCGACCAGGAACAGCGTCTTCTCGCCGACCTTCGCCGTGACGGTGGCGGTCAGGGCAACTTCGTGAAAGTCGTTGCCGATGGCCAGGGCCTTGTTGGCGAACTGGAACTCGAGCTGCGGCTGTTCGCGGTCGAGGAAGATCTGCGGGGCATTCGGGCTCTCGAAGGACACGTCCTTGACGTAGATCTTCTCGATCGCGAATTGCGCCTGCGCTGGTGCCTGCTGGGGTTCTGCCATGATGCCTCCGACGGAAAGGGGCCGTAGTGTAGCCGAAGGCCCGAGGCAACCCGGCTATCGGCGCCGCGGCCTCACCGCTGTGCCCCGCTGTGAAGCAGCCGATCAAGCTGGCCGGCGCGGTCGAGCGCTGAAAGCTCGTCGAAACCGCCGACATGGTGATCGCCGATCCAGATCTGGGGCACGGTGCGCCGCCCGCTTTCCGCCATCATGACCGCCCGCCGGTCCGGCTGGAGGTCGACGCGGATCTTGTCGATTTCGGCCACGCCCTTGGACCGCAGCAGCCGCTCGGCCGCGATACAGTAGGGACAGGCGGCCGTGCAGTACATGCGGATCCCGGACATCGCTACTTCTCCACGGGCATCCCGGCCTGCTGCCAGGCGCCCATGCCGCCATGAAGGTTGAACACCTCGACGAATCCACCGGCCTTGAGCAGCTCGGCGGCGCCGTGCGAACGGTTGCCGGTCGCGCAGTGCACCAGCAGCGGCCTGGACTTGAACCGGGACAGTTCTGCGAGGCGGGTCTTGAGCTGCGACAGCGGAATGTGCCGGGCGTTGGGCAGGTGGCCTTGCGCATACTCCGCCGGCTCGCGAACGTCGACGACCACGGCATCGCGGCGGTTGATCAGCAGCACGGCGGCGCTCACGCCGACCTGCGGGATGCCCGAGAACTGACGCTGGATCAATGGCCAGAGCAGGCCCAGACCGCTGGCCGCGGCGATCAGGATGAGCCAGATGTTGTCTTGCACGAACTTCAAGATGCTTTTCCCCAGGAACCCGGACGAGGCCACGCGATC
>JAYTTO010000448.1:0-5440 GCA_043744975.1 Betaproteobacteria bacterium
GGCGTGACGATCACGGTGCGGTCGCCGGGCCCGACGATGGCCTGCGTGGCGAGCATCAGCGCCGACATGCCGGAGCTGGTGACGACGATCGTCTCCGGCGAGGTGGGCCGGTGCAGGCGCGACAGATACGCGCCAAGCGCGGCGCGCAGCGGTGGGATGCCGAAGTTCTGGGTGTAGAAGGTGTCGCCGTGCTCGAGCGCCTCGATGCCGGCGCGGCGGATGAACTCGGGCGTGACCTCGTCGGGCTCGCCGAACCAGAACGGCAGGATGTCGCTGCGGCCCATGCCGGCGTTGGCTACCTCGCGGATCTGCGATGCGCGCAGCGACTGGACGGCGGGACGGGCGGTGGCGGGCTGGGCGTTCATGGGGTGAAGTCAGGTTGCCGACAAAGGTGCGGACAGGGGTTGCCAACCCGCGATTCTGTCACGGCCGGCGCCGCCCGCGCAGTGCCGCGGCCGCCTTGGGGTAGCATCGCGGGTTGAATACGGAGGAGACAACCATGTCCACGCTGCACACCAACTACATCGCCGGCGAATGGGTTGCCGGGACCAACGTCACGCGCGACATCAATCCGTCGGACACGTCCGACGTGATCGGCGAGTACACCCAGGCCGATGCCGCTCAGGCGACGACGGCCATCGACGCCGCCCGCGCCGCCTTCCCCGGCTGGGCGGCGTTCAACACCCAGGCCCGCGCCGACCTGCTCGAGAAAGTCGGGCTGGAGATCATCGCCCGCAAGGACGAACTCGGCAAACTGCTCTCGCGCGAGGAAGGCAAGACGCTGCCCGAAGGCATCGGCGAGGTGGTCCGCGCCGGCAACATCTTCAAGTTCTTCGCCGGCGAGGTGCTGCGGCGCCAGGGCGAGCTGCTGCCGTCGGTGCGACCCGGCATCGAGGTCGAGATCACGCGCGAACCGGTCGGCGTGGTCGGCATCATCGCGCCGTGGAATTTCCCGTCGGCGATCCCGGCCTGGAAGATCGCCCCGGCGCTGGCGTACGGCAACTGCGTGGTGATGAAGCCAGCCGATCTGGTGCCCGGGTCGTCGTGGGCCATTGCCGACATCATCCATCGCGCCGGTTTTCCGGCCGGTGTGTTCAATCTCGTAATGGGCCGCGGCAGCGTGGTGGGCGAAGCCGTGCTGGCCGATCCGCGCGTCGATGCCATCACCTTCACAGGCTCGGTCGACACCGGCCGCAAGGTGGCCGCCAAGGCGCTCGCGACCATGAAGAAGTTCCAGCTCGAGATGGGCGGCAAGAACCCGCTGGTGGTGCTCGACGACGCCGATCTCAAGGTCGCGGTCGAGGCCGCGGTCAACGGCGCGTTCTTCTCAACCGGCCAGCGCTGCACGGCCTCGTCGCGCCTGATCGTGACCAAGGGCATCCACGACAGGTTCGTGGCGGCGCTGGTCGAGCGCCTGAAGGGGCTCGTGATCGACAACGCGCTCAAGCCCGGTGTGCACATCGGTCCCGTGGTCGACCAGTCGCAACTTGAGCAGGACCTGTTCTACATCGGCGAGGCGAAGAAGGAAGGCGCCACGCTGGCCTTCGGCGGCAATCGCCTGAAGCGCGAGACCGAAGGCTTCTACCTCGAACCGGCACTGTTCACCGGCACCGTCGCCAGCATGCGCATCAACCGCGAGGAGGTGTTCGGTCCGGTGGCGAGCGTACTGGTCGCGGCCGACTACGACGAGGCGCTCGCGCTCGCGAACGACACGCCGTTCGGGCTGTGCGGCGGCATCTGCACCACGTCGCTCAAGCACGCGACGCATTTCCGCCGCAATGCGCAGGTCGGCATGGCGATGGTCAATCTGCCGACCGCGGGGGTCGACTATCACGTGCCCTTCGGTGGCCGCAAGGGATCGAGCTACGGTCCGCGGGAGCAGGGGCGCTATGCGCAGGAATTCTTCACGACGGTGAAGACCTGCTACGTGGCGGCCTGATCGTGGCGGCGCGTGCGATGCGGGTGATGCTGGCGCTGCTGCTGGTGCTGGCGAGCGGCGCATCGCATGCGCTGAACATCCTGCTCACCAACGACGACGGCTTCGAGACCGCGAACCTGCGTGCCCTGTATTCCGCGTTGAAGGCGGCGGGGCACGACGTGCTGGTGGCGGCGCCGACGCAGAACAACAGCGGTGTCGGCGGTTCGCTCGCGTTCTTCAAGCCGCTCGGTCCGATGGCGAAGGACAGCCGCTATGGTGCGGTCAAGGCCGGCGCGCCGGGCATCGGCCAGGATCCCGGCGATCCCGATATCCACTATGTCGACAGCACCCCGGTGGCGGCCACCCTCTACGGCCTGGACGTCGCGGCGCGCAAGCGCTGGGGCAAGGCGCCCGACCTCGTTATCTCCGGGCCGAACGAGGGCAACAATCTCGGCATGGTCATCAACAGCTCGGGCACGGTCGCCAATGCGCTGTACGCGATCAATCGCGGCGTTCCGGCGATCGCGGTGAGCCACCAGGACTACCAGTCGAAACCGTGGTCGACGCTGGTGCCGGAATCGGTCGAGCACGAGACCGGCGTCATCGTCGTCAAGCTGATTGCCGTGCTTGAGGCCAGCCGCGACGGCGGCGACCTGCTGCCGCGCGGCACCGGCCTCAACGTCAACATCCCGAAGTTCAAGCCCGGCGAAGGTGCCAGCCTGGTGTTCGTACTGACGCGTATCGGCATCGCCACGTCGTTCCAGCCGGTGTTCTTCGAGCGCCTGGCCGACAGTCCGGTCGCCCAGGGCTTCAAGGCGGGCGCGCCGTTGCCAGGCATCTCGTTCGTGATGCCGGGAACGCCGGTGCCGGAAGGTCTCGACCTGCCGGCCGACACCAGCGCGGACTCGGAAGGCAACGTCATGCGCGAGGGCGTGATCGCCGTCAGCGTGATCGAAGGATTGCCGGAAGCGCGGCCGGTGTCGAAGGCAAAGGTGCGTTCGCGGTTGGGCAATCTGGTGCAGTAGGCACGGCGCGATCTTGCGCTCGCTGGCAATCGACAGGAACTGAATGGACATCCGCATCGACCCCATCGCCGACAACGGCCCGGTGACACTGCCCGAGCCGCTGGGCTTCGGCCGTTATTTCACCCGCCGCATGTTCACGCAACGCTACCAGGCCGGCCGCGGCTGGCACGATGCCGCGATCGGGCCGTATCGACCGATCACGCTCGACCCGGGCGCACAGGTGCTGCATGCCGGGCAGGCGATCTTCGAAGGCACCAAGGCCTATGTGCGGCCGGACGGGCGGCTCAACCTGTTTCGTCCGGACGCAAACGCGGCCCGTTTCAACGCCTCGGCGCAGCGCATGGCGATGCCGGAACTGCCCGTCGAGCGCTTCGTCGCCGCCATCGAGACACTGGTGCGGCTGGAGCACGACTGGGCGCCGCGCGCCGCCGGCTCGTCGCTCTACATCCGCCCGGTGATGATCGCGACCGAGCCGACGTTCGAGGTGCGCGCGTCGCGCGAGTTTTTGCACTACGTCGTGCTGAGTCCGGCCGGCCCGTACTTCGCGTCGGGCTTCCAGCCGGTGGGCGTGCTGGTGTCGGAAGAGCACATCCGTGCGGCACGCGGCGGGACGGGCGCGGCGAAGACGCCCGGCAACTACGCCGGCAGCCTTGCCGGCATCGAGGGCGCCCGCGCCCGTGGCTATCAACAGGTGCTGTGGCTCGATGCCGTCGAGCGCCGGTACATCGAGGAAGCGGGCGCGATGAACGTGGCGTTCGTCTACGGCGGCAAGCGCATCCGCACGCCGCAGTTGAGCGGCAGCATCCTGCCCGGCATCACCCGCGATTCGCTGCTGCGGCTGGCGCCTGATCTCGCCTACGACGTCACCCAGGATCGCCTCGACCTCGACGAGGTGATCGACGACATCCGCGCCGGCCGGATCACCGAGGCGTTCTGCATGGGCACCGCGGCGGTGGTCGTGCCCATCGGCCGCATCGGCTATCGAGGCGCGGACGTGCCCATCGGCGGCGGCGCAGCCGGACCGGTGGCACAGCAGCTCTATCGCACGCTTACCGACATCCAGTACGGCCGCGCGCCCGATCCGTATACGTGGACCCGCGTCATCGATGTGGCTGCGCCGCTGCCGGAAGCCGCCGTGGCGTGACGGCGGAACGGAACAGGCGATGATCCGGTCAGTGGGCTTGGCGTGGTGCGCGGGGGTCGTCGCCGCCGGCATCGGCGCCTTGCTGATCGCCGCCGAGAACCCGCCGGTCGATGTCGCGCGGCTGGCGGCGGGCGAGGCGACCACCCTCGAGTCCGGTCCGGGGGCCTACACGGTCCCCCTGCCGACGCTGTCGAAGGCCCAGCTCGCGCAGTTCCGCAACGGCGCCGGGATCGTGAACGCCCACTGGAAGATTTTCTGGTTCGAGGTCGGCGAATGGGGCGCGGGGCCGACCTTCAACGCGATGGGCTGTTCCGAATGCCACTTGCGCAATGGCCGTGGCGCGCCGGTGGCCGGCGGCGACGCCGTGCATTCGATGATCGTGCGGATCAGCCGCGCCGGCAGCGATCCGCATGGCGGACCGCTGCCGCATCCGGTGTATGGCGACCAGTTCCAGACCCGCGGCGTGCACGGTGTCGTGCCGGCCGAGGGCGCGGTCGACGTTGCGTGGATCGAGAGCCGCGTCGTTCTGGCCGATGGCGACGTGGTGAACCTGCGGCGGCCCGAGGTTTCGTTCCGCGAATTGAGTTTCGGCCGCATGGACGACGACCTGCTGGTGTCGCTGCGGGTGCCGCCGGCGATGGTCGGCATGGGGCTGCTCGATGCCGTGCCCGAAGAGACGATCCTTTCACTGGCCGGGCGGACGCCCGCGGACGGCATTCATGGCCACGCAAATCGCGCCTGGGATTACGCCCGAAAGCAGGAGGCGGTCGGCCGCTTCGGCCACAAGGCGAGCCAGCCGACGCTGCGGCAGCAGATTGCGGCTGCGTTCTCCGGCGACATCGGCGTCAGCAGCGACTATTTTCCGGAACAGAATTGCCCGGGTCCGCAGCAGGCCTGCCGCGAGTTGATGGCCGCCGGCAAACCGGAGCTCGGCCACGTCCGCTGGGACGCCGTCGAATTCCATCTGCGCACGGCGGCCGTGCCGGCGCGCCGCGATGTCGACGACGCCGACGTGAAGCGCGGCGAAGCACTGTTCGCGCAGGCGCAGTGTTCGGCATGTCATGTGTCCGAACTGAAGACGGGCGATGTCCCCGGATTGCCGGCGCTGTCGCGGCAGGTCATCCATCCCTACACCGACCTACTGCTGCACGACATGGGGCCCGGCCTCGCCGACAACCGTCCCGACTTCCAGGCCGGCGGCCGCGACTGGCGCACCACGCCGCTGTGGGGCATCGGCCTGTCCGCTACCGTCAACGGCGTCACCACCTACCTGCACGACGGCCGCGCGCGCAGCATCGCCGAAGCGATCCTCTGGCATGGTGGCGAAGCGCAGCTCGCAGCCGATCGTTTTCG
>JAYTTO010000449.1:0-4765 GCA_043744975.1 Betaproteobacteria bacterium
CAGGCTGTCGTTGCGCAACTGCATCTGGGCAAAGCGCAACAAAGGCTTGTGCAGCGCGGCGAGTTCGGTATCGAGGGTCATGTGGCGGGGGCCCGAGCAGCGCTGTGGGGTCGTGGAAACAGCGCGCAGATTACAGCGGTTCGGCGCACAAAAATCTGTAAATCGGCGGCCACCGCTGCGACACATGGGCATCAGCAACCCACCTTGAAAGGACACACCATGTTCAAGACCACCACAGTCTGTGCCACCTTGGCCGCCGTTGTCAGCGTGCTGGCAGCCGCACCGGCCATGGCCGAGGCGCCGCGCCAGTTCGGCGATGCGTCTGATTGGCGCTATCCGGCGCCGGCCACGTCAACCGTCACCCGTGCTGAAGTGCGCGCTGAACTGCGCAGCGCCCGCGCCGCCGGCTGGACAGCCCCCAGCGAAGGCAGCGACAGCATCGTGTCGCCGCAAACGCAGCGTGCGCAACAAGCCAACCAAGGCGCCGGCAAGCCGCGCGCACAGGTCAAGGCCGAGACGCTGGAAGCGGTGCGCGTGCACGCCACGGGCCAGCATGAGCGCAATGAATTCCCGAGCGCCGCGCAACTGCGCAGCATCGAGCAAGCGGGTTTGAAGGCTGTTGGCGGCAGTGCCGGCAAGAGCTGAGTGGCCGAGTGGCCAACGGGCGTAGGTGCTCAGCAGCATGCCAACGGAATGTCCCAACTGCGTTGCGCAGAAGGCAGGGGTCATCCCAGACATCAACATCATCGTCGCGTAGCTGTGCCGCGTGTTGTAGGGGCGCCGGTAGCGCAGTCCCAATGCGCTCAGCGCCGGCGCCCAATCGCTGCATCTGAAGGCCAGCTCCTCCATCCACGGCGTGCCGTAACGCGGATCAAGGAAGACGAAGTCGCCTGCCAACTGCGTCAGAGCTCGCTGGCGGACGAAAGCTGCCCGCGCCCGACTGTTCAGCAGCACATAGCGAGCGGTGTTGGTCTTGGTGGTGTTCTTCTCCAGCCCGCGAACGATGGCGCGATGCACATGGACGTGATCGCCTTCTAGATCCACGTCCGCCCAACGAAGGGCTGTGGTCTCCGATGGCCTCAGCCCACTGAAGAATTTGAACTCGGCGAAGTTCGCGAGACGGTGACCGGCCACTGCACCGGCGGCGGCGAAGTGGAGCGCTACATCGGTCGCCACGGCACCAGGCGCGGCCGCCATGTCAAGTCGCCGCGGCGTCGGCCTGTAGCGGCAAGGGGGACAAGGACATGGCCGCTGCGTCCGGCTGGACAGCTGCGAGATTTGGGCGGCCCTGGTTTTCACGCGAAGCAACAGGCGCGGCGGTCGCCTCAGGTGCTGCGGTGTGGAACCGGCCGTGGGGTTCGGTCACAACGATCAATGCTTGTGCGGCTTCGCGACAGCGTTTCAAGCTTGGTGCTTGCGAGTCGATGAACTCTGAGTTGGCATCCTCGAGCGACGGTTCATCCGCCTCCTTGATGACTTGGTTCTGCCAAGAGCGGGATAGATTCGGGCAACGGCAAGGGGCCATAGCGACCACCGGGAGTGCACGCTCATTCTTGGGTTGTCCGGGCGCTCGAGTAGCACCGATAGTCAAGCTGTCCCATGGCAGGGGCAAGGGGAGAACGCGTTGATCAAGTCTCGCGGAGCTACGAACAGAACCGATTGGCGGCCAATCACGCGGTTGATAGTTGCCGCGACATTTGCCGGCGCCGCGGGTGCGCAACCAGCCGGCACGCCGCCTCAAGCAACCGCCGCCGCGCAGGATGTGCCGGCCTTTCGGCAGCTTGCGCCGGGCCTCTTGACTAGAACTCGCTTCGTGGTCGACGAGACCGATGGTCGCCGAGTCGAGATCCTGGATCTACTCGTCGGTCCAGGAATGCGGAGCACGCGCACCTCGCTCGGAGGTGATGGGGTCCTTGAGGTGCGCGCCGGTGAAGCCGTACTGACAGTCGGGGACAACCCGAGGAGGGTCCGCTCCGGCGTGATCGTCCCCATCGCAAGGGGTGTCACGTTCGAGATTGCCAACCTGCGCAGCGACCTTGATGTTTCTGTGCGTGCCACCGTGATTTCGGAGCGTGCGCGATGAACCGCTGGGCGTCGTACCTACTGCTCGCTGCCGTCGCCCTGTTCGAGGCGGGCTGCGCCAACGATCCACACATCGTTCGCCGACCGGACAACCTGAGGGAGGACCGGAGCTTCCTGTCTGCCCCTGTCGTGCGGCAGCCGATCTATGCCTGCGCCTCTTCAGTGGTCGTCGAAGGTTTCGTTCCAGGCGCGAGGGTCGATGTCTTCGCCGACGGCAACCCGACGCCGATCGGAAGTGCGCGGTCCTGGCTGTCGAGCCAGCTGGTCACCGTCAGCGCTCCTTTCGTCGTGGGGCAGAGGATCACCGCGCGGCAGATATTCGACAGTGCTACGAGTGGTCCTTCGAACCAGGTCGCGGTCACTTCACACCTAGACGACTATCCGAGCGGGCTGCCGACGCCTCGGATCAGTCCTACGCCGTGCTACGAGTGCGGCCGGTCCCTCGGTATCGCGGACACCGTGCCAGGAGCCTGGGTCAAAGTGTTCATGGAGCGTCCAGCGGCAGGTGGCGGCTTCGACCCGGCGCAGGAGATCGGCAACACGGTGGGTGGCTCCTATGCCATCGTGAGCACGCCTTTCGTCAAGGACGCCCGAATCTGGGTGCAGTCCGGGTTGTGCACCTCGACCTCGGCACCGTCGGCCGCCGAGGTCGGGCGGGCACAGCCACCCGTGATCCCGGCACCTGTTGTGGCCACCGTGCATGAGGGAGTGCAGATCGTCGAGGTGCGTGGGCCCACGGGAACGAGTCCACTGAACGGTGCGACCCTTGACGTCTTTTCGGACCCGGGGATGGTTCGCGTCGGCGGGCAGCCGACCCCTGGGGGTGCGGGACAGCAGGTCTTCATCAGCCCACCAGCATCAACGGCGTTCAGCTATCGGGCCACGCAGGCACTCTGCGATCGGAGCGTTCCCGGCACGCCGACGAGTGTGGTGCCCTGCGCCAGCCAGCCGCCCGCCAAGATCAAGCTTCCGATACCCGGCGACACATTCATCGAGGTGACAGAGTCGATTCCCGGCGCGCGCCTCCTCGTATTCGCCGATGGGGTCGAGATCGGCGACGGCGGAGCACCCAAGGTGACGCTTGCGAGGCCCGCGGCCCAGGGCGAGACCGTGGTCGTTCTGCAGAGGGTCGGCAGTTGCGACAGCAGCAACGTCTACCAGGTCACGGTCGACTGCTCGCTCGGCGGAACCGAACTGGCCTGCTCCGCGGACTGGCCCGCCTTCCGTCACAACGCGCTCAGGAGTGGCTCCCAGGCGGTGAACTCGCTGCTTGCCGACCCCTATGCGGTCAAGAAGCTGCAGGTTGCGTGGCGCTTCCCCGCCACCGGGGCTGTCGGCCCGTTCCGGGCATCGCCGGTTGTCAGCGGAGATCGAGTCTTCATTGGCAGCAGCGACGGACGCCTCTATGCCCTGAACGCCGCGAACGGCAACCTTGTCTGGCAGTACCCCCGGCCGTCTGATCCGCCGCTCACTTCTCAATTCGTGAGCAACCCTTCCAGCTTCGGAATCGCGGCGAGCGCGTTCCTGGCAACCGACCGAGAACGTCGGCCGATCGTCGTCTTTGCCGCGCCGGACCAATCCATCGGTGCCCGACTCGGTTCCGGGCGCTTCTTTGCGCTGCGCGCGAGCGACGGCACCGAGGTCTGGAAGTCGCCGGAGCTAGCTCGCCTCACGGGGTTGACCCAGACCTCAACCACCGAACTGCACGAACAGTTCGGATACTCGTCGCCGCTCGTCTTCAACAACCGCGTCTACGGGGGCATTGCAGACCACGGGGACAACCCGATACAACGGGGTCGAGTGGTCGCTGTGAACCTGTTCGACGGAACTCCGGTCTCGGGTTTCAGCTTCGAGGCCACGGGCACTCGTGGCGGTGGTGTGTGGAGCGCGCTGGCCGGCGGTCTGGAGGGGGATGCCCTGTACCTCACCACAGGCAACGCGCGCTGCTGGAATCGCGATTGCCAAAACGAACCGACGCCGAACCACGCTCTTTCCATGCTGCGCCTCAGCGCGAGCTCGGGCAGCCTTGATTGGAAGCTTCAACCTGTGCCATTCGTGAAGGACGACGACCCCGACTGGGCGAGCGGCGCTCATCTTCTTGCAGCAAGCTGCGGTCACGTTGCTGTGTCGACGATGAAGGACGGATGGAGCTATGCCGCACGGGCCACGGGCGGAGCCGCACCGGCAGCGAACGTGCTCTGGCAGTTTCCGCCGACCGAGCTTCCCTTCTCTCCGACCACAGGCACCGTGCACGGCGACTCGCGCTATCTGCACGCGGGCGCGGTCTGGAACGATGTCTTTTTCACCGAGACGGGAGGCAAGGGGATCGTCGAGAACCAGGGTGCCGGCTTCGGTCGCCTTCATGCGTTGAACATATGCGCGGGAAACGAAAACCGAGTTCGCTGGACGGCGGACATTCCTGGGGCCAGCCTGGGCAGCGACTATCAGCTCGGCAATCCCAGCGTCACTCGAGGCATCGTCTATATCGGAACCGCGTCCGGTCGCCTGATCGCGCTGGCGGACCCGACGGTCTGGCCCGCCCAAGGGTCTCGCTGCAACAGAGTGGACGTCTCGAACGCCGATTGCGAGGCCAACGGTCATGCCCTGGTTCCGATTCCGACGGTGCTGCGTGACATCTCCCTTGGAGCCGGGCGGATCCGCGGTGAGCCCGCGTTGGCAGGCA
>JAYTTO010000450.1:0-2933 GCA_043744975.1 Betaproteobacteria bacterium
AGCGCCCGGCAGGCGGAAATGATCTCGACGAACAGGTGGTCGACGGCGGTTGCCGGGAGCGGTCCGACGTTGAGATCGGCGAGCCGGCGCAGAACCTGCGCTTCGCGCTCGGGGCGGTAGACCGCGGCGCCGCCCTTGAGGTGCCCGATGTCGCTCGCGCAACGGGCGCGCTCGTTGATCAGCTCGAGAACACGAGCGTCGATCGCGTCGATGCGCTCGCGCAGCCTGCCGATGCCGGCGGCGTCGATCGGGTCGTCAGTGGACATGGGCCAAATGGTAAATCGTGAGGCCCGCCGGCAATAGCCCGCTAGCCATGCTCACGCTCGAAATCGCGCATGAACGCCGTCAGCGCCTCTACCCCTGCGCGCGGCATCGCGTTGTAGATCGACGCCCGCATGCCCCCGACCGACCGATGTCCCTCGAGTTGCAGCAGATGCCGCTCCCGAGCCGCCGCCAGGAATGCCCCATCCAAAGCCGGGTCCGTCAGGTGGAAGGGCACGTTCATCAAGGAACAGTCTGCCGCGTCCACCGGGTTGAAGTAGAAGTCGCTGGCGTCGATCAAGTCATAGAGCAGCGCTGCCTTCTCGCGGTTGCGACGCGCCATCTCGCTCAGGCCGCCGAGCTCCAGCAGCCAGCGGAAGACCAGGCCGGCAACGTAGATGGCGAAGGTCGGCGGCGTGTTCAGCATGGAGCCGCTGTCGGTCATGGCCTTGTAGTCGAGCAGCAGCGGCGTGCCCGATGGCGCGTGGCCGATCAGGTCATCGCGGACGATGACGATCGTGAGCCCGGCCGGGCCGATGTTCTTCTGCGCGCCGGCGTAGATCAGACCGAACCGCGATACGTCCATCGGCCGCGACAGGATGTGCGACGACGCGTCGGCCACCAGCGGCACCGTGCCGGTCTCGGGCAGCCAGTGGAATTCGACCCCGCCGATGGTCTCGTTGCTGGTGATGTGCAGGTAGGCGGCGCCGGGGTCGCAGCGCCAGGATGCCTGCGGCGGGACACCGGCATAGCCGCGGTCGGCGGCCGAAGCCACGATCCGCACCGCGCCTGATTTTCGCGCCTCGGCGATCGCCTTGCGGCTCCATACGCCGGTGTCGACGTAGTCGGCGCTGCCGCTGCGCCCCATCAGATTGATCGGCACCATCGCGAACTGCAGCATGGCGCCGCCTTGCAGGAACAGCACCCGATAGCCGTCGGGTATCGCCAGCAGGGTGCGCAGGTCGGATTCGGCGGCGGCGATGATGGATTCGAACTCAGGCCCGCGATGACTCATCTCCATCACCGACATGCCCGAGCCATGCCAGTCGTGCATCTCCTGCGCCGCCAGCGTCAGCACCGCGCGCGGCAGCACCGCCGGCCCGGCGCTGAAATTGAACACCGCCGACATCAGGCGTTGCCGTCTGGGGTGCCGTCGTCCTGCGGGGTGCCGTCGTCCTGCGGGTTGCCGTCGTCCTGCGGGTTGCCCGTTGCAGCGTCGTCCGGAGCGGGTGACTCGGCGGCGCCGGCAACGACGTCGTCGCCGTCCGTCGCGGGATCGATGTCGTCGTCCTCGCTCTCCTCCACGCGCTGCAGACCCACCAGCTTCTCGCCGGTGTCGAGACCGATCAGGGTCACGCCCTGGGTGTTGCGCGACATCTCCCGGATCTCGGAGACGCGGGTACGGATGAGCACGCCGCGGTTGGTGATCAGCAGCACCTCGTCGGCAGTGCTCACCAGGCAGGCGGCAACGGCGTTGCCGTTGCGGTCGCTGCACTGGATCGAGATCGTGCCCTGGGTACCGCGGCCATGGCGCGGGTAGTCGGCAATCGGGGTGCGTTTGCCGAAGCCATTGGCGGTTGCGGTGAGGATGGTGCGGCTTTCGTCGCTCGCGACCACCAGCGAGATGAGCCGCTGACCGGCAGCGAGCCGCATGCCGCGCACGCCGCGCGCCTGACGCCCCATCGGCCGCACGTCCTGCTCGTTGAAGCGCACTGCCTTGCCACCATCGGAGAAGAGCATGACGTCGTGCTTACCGTCGGTGATCGCGGCGCCGATCAGGTAGTCGCTCTCGTCCAGGTCGACCGCGATGATGCCGCGTGGCGTGGGACGCGAGAAATCCGCCAGCGGTGTTTTCTTGACGGTACCCGCGGTGGTTGCCATGAACACGAAACGGTCGTCGCCAAAGGTGCGCACCGGCAGCGCGACGGTGATCTTCTCGCCCTCGTGCATCTCGAACAGGTTGACCACCGGACGGCCGCGGCTGTTGCTCTCGCCCTGCGGGAGCTGGTAGACCTTGGTGCCGTAGACCCGCCCGCGATCGGAAAAGCACAGGATAAAGTCGTGGGTGTTGGCGACGAAGAGGTTGTCGATGAAGTCGTTGTCGCGCGTGGCAGCGGCACGGCGGCCGCGCCCGCCCCGCTTCTGTGCGCGGTAGGCGGTCTGCCGTTGCGCCTTGATGTAGCCGGTATGCGACAGCGTGACCACCATGTCTTCCGGCGTGATCAGGTCTTCGTCGCTGATATCGTAGGCGTTGGCGACGAGTTCGCTGCGGCGCTTGTCGCCGTACTGCGCCTTGATCGCGGTCAGTTCGGCGTCGATGATCGCGGTGACCCGTTCCGGCTTGGCCAGGATGTCGAGCAGGTCGGCGATCGTCGCCATCACCTCGCGGTACTCGCCGGTGATCTTGTCGGTCTCGAGGGCGGTGAGCCGCTGCAGTTGCATCTCAAGGATGCGCTGCGCCTGCACCGGCGAGAGCCGATAGCCCCCGGACTGAAGTCCGAACTCGGGCGCAAGCCCATCCGGACGAAACCGCGCGGCACCTTCGGCGCCGGCGCGGGCAAGCATTTCGTCCACCAGCGTGGAACGCCACAGGCGGCTGCTCAACTGGTCGCGCGCCTCGGCCGGTGATGGCGCGGCCTTGATCAGCTCGATGATCTCGTCGACGTTCGACA
>JAYTTO010000451.1:0-7943 GCA_043744975.1 Betaproteobacteria bacterium
GCAGCACACCGTGGGCTGCCGGGTGCTGCGGACCGAAATTCATCGTGAAGTTGCGGATCTCGGCCATGTCAGTACCGCCCGGCCGCCCGAAGGTGCTGATGCGCCCCCTCGGGGGGCAGCGAACAAAGTGAGCGTGGGGGCCGTTTCATCCTGGTACCGCCCGGCCGCCCGAAGGTGCTGATGCGCCCCCTCGGGGGGCAGCGAACAAAGTGAGCGTGGGGGCCGTTTCATCCTAGTACGCTCCGGGGCGAAGCGCTCCGCCCCTGGCTGTCATACAGCGAAACCCGATGTCGAGATTCATTTGCGTCCGGTTCCGTAGCCCACTTCGCGCACGACGCGCGGGACGATCTCGCGCGGCTCGATCGACACCGGCTGGTAGATCACGCGCTGCTGTTCGGGGTCGTAACGCATCTCGACGTAGCCCGAGACCGGGAAATCCTTGCGGAACGGGTGCCCGATGAAGCCGTAATCGGTGAGCAGGCGCCGTAGGTCGGGATGGCCCGGGAACACGATGCCGAACAGGTCGAACGCCTCGCGTTCGTACCAGTTGGCCGCACTCCAGACCTCGATCACCGAATCGACCGACGGGAAATCGTCGTCGGTCGCGAAGACCTTGACCCTCAGGCGCACATTGTTGGCGACCGACAACAGATGGGAGACGACGGCGAAGCGCGGCCCCTCCCACCGCCCCGCGCCGAAATCGCGATAGTCGATGCCACACAGGTCGATGAGCTGATCGAAGCCCAGCGCGGGATCGTCCCGCAGCCGTTTCGCCACCTTGCCCCAGTCGCCGGCGCGAATCGAAACCTGCACCTGATCGCGCACGATCTCACCGGCAACGACGGCGTCGCCGAGCGTGTTGAGGACACTGTCGAGAATTGTGGCGGAGGACGGGAACATGACTAGCGGGCGATGGTGTTGTTGCGGCGGATCTTGTTCTGCAGCTGGATGATCCCGTAGAGCAGCGCCTCGGCTGTCGGCGGACACCCGGGGACGTAGACGTCGACAGGAACGATCCGGTCGCAGCCGCGCACCACCGAATACGAGTAGTGGTAGTAACCCCCGCCGTTGGCGCATGAACCCATCGAGATCACCCATCGGGGTTCGGCCATCTGGTCGTAGACCTTGCGCAGCGCCGGCGCCATCTTGTTGCAGAGCGTACCGGCCACGATCATGACGTCCGACTGCCGCGGGCTCGGGCGGAACACGATGCCGAAGCGGTCAAGGTCGTAGCGGGCGGCGCCGGCGTGCATCATCTCGACGGCGCAACAGGCGAGCCCGAACGTCATGGGCCACAGCGACCCGGTGCGCGTCCAGTTGATGAGCGAGTCGACGCTGGTGGTGACGAAACCTCGTTGCAGTTCGCCCTCAATGCCCATGGCGGATGGCTCCTTGGCAAATCGTCGAAGCAGGCCCCGGCTCGGTGGCTCGCACGTTCATTCCCACTCCAACGCACCCTTCTTCCACTCGTACACGAAGCCGACGACCAGGATCGCGAGGAATACGACCATCGCGAAGAAGCCGAAGATTCCGATCTGTTCAAGCACTACGGCCCACGGGAAGAGAAAGGCGATCTCGAGATCGAAGATGATGAACAGGATCGCGACCAGGTAATAGCGCACGTCGAACTTCATGCGCGCGTCCTCGAAGGCTTCGAAGCCGCATTCGTACGGCGACAACTTCTCGGCATCGGGGCGATGGTGCCCGAGGATGCGGCTCAATCCACCGCCGAGCAGGATGGGAACAACACCCACCCCCAACCCGACGAGGATGAACATGAGAATCGGAAAATAGTTGCTCAGCATCGTGCTTCAACACCCGTATCCGGGAACTGCATCGGCGCGTGGACACCAGTTGCCACGATCCGCGCAAGCCGACCGGCTTGCGCTGCCCTGCTTCCCCGCCCAAACCACCTCCGACTGCTGCGACTGCCACCATGTTGGTGCCGATGGGGAGACTCGAACTCCCACAGCTTTCGCCACTGCCCCCTCAAGACAGCGTGTCTACCAATTCCACCACATCGGCTTTGAATCCCCGGGAGAAACAGTGCTCCACGGCCCCCCGGAACCTGCAAGACATCCGCTACTTCGGGATGTCGCGTGTTTTTGAATCCGCATCGACCGGCGCGGTCGGCCGCGGCGTCGACCCTGACTGGGACGATGGCGTCGCGGGCGCCGACGTCGTTGCCGGCACGGCGCCGCTCATCACGCTCCCATCGCTCGATTTGCCGGTCGACAGATACGTCAGCCCCAGGCTGGTCACGAAAAATACGGCTGTCAGCGCTGCGGTCATGCGGCTCAGGAAATTCGCCGCGCCGCTCGCGCCGAACAGGCTGCCGGCCGAGCCACTGCCGAAGGCGGCGCCCATGTCGGCGCCCTTGCCATGCTGCAACAGCACCAGTCCGATGACGGCAGCCGCCACGAGCACATGGATGATCAGGATGAAGGTCTGCATACCGCTCTCAATGACTGGCTGCCGAGGCCGCACGCCAGATGTTCATGAACTCGCCCACCTCGAGCGAGGCTCCCCCTACCAGCCCGCCGTCCACATCGGGCATCGCGAACAGCGCCGCGGCATTCGCCGCCTTCACGCTGCCACCGTACAGAATCGGCACATCCCCGGCCGTCTTGCCGAGCGCCGCCAATATCTTCCGCAGGAATCCGTGCACTTCCTGCGCCTGCTCCGGCGAAGCCGTCCTGCCGGTACCGATCGCCCAGACCGGCTCGTAAGCAACGATTGACGCTGCGATACCCTCCGCACCGCAAGCCTCGATTGCCCCAGCCAACTGCTCTCTCACCACGTCCTGCGTCACGCCGCTCTCCCGCTCCGCGAGGGACTCACCGACACAGATGATCGGGGTCACGCCCGCCAGCAGTGCCGCCCTGGCCTTGCGTCCCACCGCCGGACTGTCCTCGTGGTGCCTGGCCCGCCTCTCGGAATGACCGACCGCCACGAAGCGGCTGCCGAACTCCGCCAGCATCGAACCCGCCACTTCTCCCGTGAAGGCCCCGCTCGCGTGCTCGCTGACATCCTGTGCTCCCCACGCGATACCACTGCCCTTCAGCAACTCGCTGACCTGCTGGAGGTAGGGAAATGGCACCAGGACCGCACACTCGGCAGCTTCAACGGCACTCTTCTGCCGCAGCAGGTTATCGAGCAGGCTGCGGTTGGCTGCCAGTCCACCGTGCATTTTCCAGTTGCCGGCGAGCAGTTTGCGACGCATGGGTAGGTCCTGAAATCAAAGCCTTCGGAGTTTAACCGCCGCAGCGGGCGAGGGTCAACGCTGTTGCGGCGCGTCATCCTGGACTTCCGGGGCTTCGGCGAGGCATGCGTCATTGGCAAACCTCATGGCCGACCACCGGAACGCCCAATCTCTTGCCGGTCCGGGGGCCACCGGGGACGTCAGCCGAAACGGCCGGTGATGTAATCCTCGGTCGCTTTTTTCTTGGGCTTGATGAAGATCGTGTCGGTGGCGTCGAACTCGATCATTTCGCCGAGATACATATAGGCAGTAAAGTCGGAAACCCGCGCCGCCTGCTGCATGTTGTGGGTGACGATGAGTATCGTCACCTTGTCCTTCAGGTCGGCGATCAGTTCCTCGATGCTGGCGGTCGCGATCGGATCGAGCGCCGAGGTGGGTTCGTCGAACAGCAGGATCTCGGGTTCGGTCGCCAGCGCGCGGGCGATGCACAGCCGTTGCTGCTGGCCGCCCGATAGATTGAACGCGAGGCTGTCGAGCCGGTCCTTGACCTCGTCCCAGAGGGCCGCGCTGCGCAACGCGATCTCCACCTTCTCGTCGAGGATCTTGACGCTTCGCACGCCCCGGACCCGCAGCCCGTAGGCGACGTTCTCGAAAATCGACTTCGGAAACGGATTCGGCTTCTGGAACACCATGCTGATTCGCATCCGGACCTCGATCGGATCGACCTGCGGGTTGAGCAGGTTGGTATTGTCCGGATAGAGCCAGATCTCGCCCTCGTAGCGGTTGCCCGGATAGAGGTCGTGCATTCGGTTGAAGCAACGCAGGTAGGTCGACTTGCCGCACCCGGAGGGACCGATCAGCGCCGTAACCTTGCGCTCGTAGATCGGCATGTCGACGCCCTTCAGGGCATGGAAGCTACCGTAGTAGAAATGCAGGCCCTTGGTCTCGGACTTGATTTTCAGGTCGCTGGTGGAGGCGGGACCTTCAGTGACTTTGGACATGACGGTAGATCACCACTTGATATTCTTGCGAAGCCGGTAGCGGATATAGATGGCGGCCGCATTCATCGACAGCGTCATCAGCACCAGCACGAGTCCCGCCGCCGCAGCGTTCTGATGGAAGGCGGCCTCGGGACGGGACGTCCAGTTGAACATCTGGATCGGCATGACGGTGAAGGGCGAGAACAGCCATTCGAACGAGAGGAACGGAAAATCGCTCTGCACCGGCGAAGGCGGCAGGAAGGCGATGAACGTGAGGGCACCGATGGTGATGATCGGCGCCGTCTCACCGATCGCCCGGGCCATCCCGATGATGATGCCGGTCAAGATGCCGGCGGCAGAGTACGGCAGGATGTGGTCGGCGGTGGTCTGCCATTTGGTCGCACCGAGCGCATAGGCGCCCTCGCGGATCGATGCGGGGATCGCGCGGATCGCCTCACGCGTGGCAACGATCACGATCGGCAGGATCAGCAACGCGAGCGTGAGGCCGGCCGAGAGGATGCTCTGCCCGAAGCCGAAGGAATAGACGAACAGCCCAAGCGCCAGAAGCCCGTAGACGATCGACGGGACGCCGGCAAGATTGGTGACGTTGATCTCGATGATGTCGGTGATCAGATTCTTCGGCGCGTACTCTTCCAGATAGATCGCCGCGCCTACCCCGATCGGAATCGCCGCGAACGCCGTAGTCAGCATGACCAGGGTCGTGCCGACCCATGCGGAGAGGATGCCGGCGTGCGCCGCCCGGCGCGACGGAAAATTGCTGAAGAACTCGACCGACAGTCGCGGCAGCCCATCGATCGCCATGCCGACGAACAGTGCCGTGAACATCAGGAACCCCACCATCAGCGCCATCAACCCGACGCAGGCGAACATGACATCCCACCGTTTGTGGCGGACGATCATCGCGCGGATCTCTCCGACATCCTGCTTGAACATGTCAGTATCGCCCGGCCGCCCGAAGGTACTGACGCGCCCCCTCGGGGGGCAGCGAACGCAGTGAGCGTGGGGGCACTTTCATCCTAGTAGGCCTGGCGGTAACGGCGACGCAGGAGATGCCCGAGGATGTTGAATCCCAGCGTGAGCAGCATCAGCGTCAAGCCGGCGGCGAAGATCGTCTGGTAGCCGATGGAGCCGTGCGGCAGATCGCCGAGCGCCACCTGCACGATGAAGGCCGTTATGGTGGCGGCCGGCTCCAGCGGGTTCCAGGTCAGGTTCGGCTGCATGCCCGCCGCAACGGCAAGGATCATGGTTTCGCCGACGGCACGTGAGATACCCAGGATATAGGCGGCGGTGATGCCGGAGAAGGCGGCGGGCGTCACCACCCGCACCGCCGTCTGGAAGCGCGTAGCCCCCATGGCGTACGAACCCTCCCGCATGCTCATCGGCACCGACCGCATGGCATCCTCGCTGAGAGAACTGACGTACGGAATGATCATCACCCCCATGACCAGGCCGGCCGACAACAGGTTGAACCCGGGCAATCCGGGAATCAGCACCTGCAGCGCCGGCGTCACGTAAAGGAGTGCGAAATACCCGTACACCACCGTCGGCACGCCGCCCAGCATCTCGAGGAATGGCTTGGCCACCTCGCGCAGGCTGAACGGCGCGAACTCCGACAGGTAGATCGCGATCACCGTCCCCAGTGGGATGGCCACTGCCAGCGCCACCAGCGAACTCACGAGGGTGCCCGACAGCAGCACCATGATGCCGTAGTGGGCGTCGTCGAACAGGGGCGTCCACTGTCGATCGGTCAGGAAGTCCCAGACCGATACGTGCCGGAAGAAGCTGAGCGACTCGACCAGCAGGACATACACGATGCCGATCGTCACGAACACCGAAAACATTGCTGCGAGAAACAGCAGGGATTCGATGACGCGCTCACGGACATGGCGGGAAGCGCGGCGCTGCAGGCGGTCGCTGACGAATCCGGACGCCATAGAAGGCGGGGCGGGAGAACCTGGGGTCGTACGCTGGTCAGCCGGTGCGGCCGTTGCCGTCATTGTCTTGCCCTTCGGGCAGGATTGCTCAAAAAAACAGGAGGGTATCGGAACGATCCCTCCCGCTGGCACCCACGAGTCGCTCCGGCGTCAGAGCTTCGATTCGAGCTTCATCAGTTCTTCGATGGTGAGACCGACCTTGTTCTCGCCACCAAACTTGGTGCCAAGCACTTTCTTGTCGATCATTTCAATATTGTACGTGTATGCCTTGGGCGGTAGCGGCACGTACTTTACTTCACGCACCAGAGCTTCGGCCTTTTTCATGTAGTACAGGACGAACTCGCGGATCTCAGGACGTTCCAGCGACTTGGCGTTCACGTAGATGAAGATCGGCCGGGCCAGCGGCTGGTAGGTGCCATCGATCACAGTCTCCGGGGACGGTTCGACGGCCTTGCCTGTCCTCGGATTGACGATCGGCACGGCCTTGAGCTTGTCCTTGTTCTCGGCATAGTAGGCGTACCCAAAATAGCCGATGGCATTGACGTCGCGCGCGATCCCCTGGACCAGCACGTTGTCGTCCTCCGACGCCGTGTAGTCGCCACGGCTGGCCTTGGCGCGGCCGTTGACCGCTTCGGTGAAGTAGTCGAACGTGCCGGAATCAGCGCCGGCGCCGAACAGTTTGAGGGGCTGGTCGGGCCACGCGCTGTTGACCTGCCTCCAGGTCAGGACCTTCGCCTGAGCCGCAGGCTCCCACATCCGGTGCAGGTCGGCCACCGTGAGCGCCTTGATGAAGGCGTTCTTCGGATTTATCACCACGGTGAGTGCATCGTAGGCGATCGCAAGTTCGAGATACTGGACGCCGGACCGCTTGCAGTCCTCCATCTCCCGCGCCAGGATCGGCCGCGAGGCATCGGAAATGTCGGTGTCGCCCCGGCAGAACTTCTTGAAGCCGCCGCCGGTTCCGGAAATGCCCACGGTCACGCGCACCTTGTTCTTCTTGAATTGCTGGAAATCCTCGGCCACCGCCTCCGTGATCGGGAACACGGTGGACGATCCATCCACTTTCACGATTTCCTGGGCCATCGACATCGCCGGCACCACGGCAAGCCACAGGGAAGTGGCGACACCGACGACCGATCGATTCCATACGCTGCGCTGCATCAACATTCTCCCAGGGTGGACAGGCCTTCAAATCCCGCACGGAGTGTAGGTTCTGATTGTGACAATCTCATTGCAGTCTTGGATACCCCGGCGGCCGATCTATGCAGCCACCGCGGACCGTATCGTGTCGGCGAGGCCGTGCGCCAGGACGGATACCTCATCCGCGTGCTCACCCTCGACCATGACGCGGAGTACCGGCTCCGTGCCTGATGGGCGCAGCAGGATGCGCCCCCGATCCCCAAGGGCGGAACGCGCTTGCGCCAGCGCCAGCACGACTTCCGCATGGGCCAGAGCGTCGAAGCCCCGGCGCGTCGGCACGTTCACCAGGATCTGGGGCAGCATCACAAGGTCGGCTGCCGCCTCGGCCAGGGATTCGCCGACGGTCCGCAGCGCGACCAGCACCTGCAGCGCGGAAATGATGCCGTCTCCTGTCGTATGCCGGTCCAAGCACACGATGTGCCCCGAATTCTCGCCGCCAAGCACCCATCCGCGTTCCAGCAGGGCTTCGAGCACATAGCGATCACCGACCGCGGCGCGAACGACCGGGATGCCGAGGCGGCCGAGAGCGAGTTCAGTGCCGAGGTTGGTCATTAGCGTCCCGACGACCCCGCCCGGCAACGCACCCGACAACCTGCGCTGCCGCGC
>JAYTTO010000452.1:0-1716 GCA_043744975.1 Betaproteobacteria bacterium
CCGCAGGTGGTGCAGGTATTCGAGCACACGCGCCAGGTGCTGCCGTGGCCGACGCGGGCCTTGCTGGCGGTGTCGACGGCCTTACGCGTTGCCGGGCTGCCGCTGCTGGTGGCGCTCGGCGCCGGCATCTGGATCGCGCGCGCCGCGCTGCGCCGGCCCGGGCCCCGGGCTGCCTGGGATCGATGGCTGCTGCGTCTGCCGCTGTTCGGTCCGCTGGTCCGCGGCATCGACACCACGCGCTTTGCATCCACCCTGTCGATGCTGGCCGAAGCCGGCGTGCCGCTGCTGCGGGCGCTCGCCGCGGCGGAAGCGACGGTGTCGAACTCGGTGTTGCGTCAGGCGGTATCGACGGCGGTCGAGCGGGTGCGCGAAGGCGCCGGCCTCGCCCGGTCGCTAGCGCAGACGGAGGTGTTTCCAGCGGTGCTGATCCGGCTGACCGAGGTCGGCGAAGCCACCGGCGACCTGCCGAAGATGCTCGCCCACGCCGCCGCGAACGAGGCACGCCAAGTCGAGCGCCGCGCCACCGCCGCGGCCGCCCTGCTCGAACCGCTGCTGATCCTGATCATGGGCGCCATCGTGCTCGGGATCGTCCTCGCCGTCCTGATGCCCATCATCGAGCTGAACCAGTTGGTCAAGTAATCGACCGCAAGATTTCCGGGGTTGAGACATCAACCGAAGAGACACAGCGCGCTCGGCCTGCCAGCGGCCGGAGTCCGCTGTCCTTCACCAGGCACAGACAGTCCGCAGGGACTGTCTGTGTCCGGGTTCAGTCTCAAGCGCGATGTGGCCCCCCATTTGGGGGGGTGCCGACCGAAGGAAGGCTGGGGGGGGTCAATAATCTCTTCGAGGGACGGAGTAGTCGTCGCCGGGGAAGACGAACGGGGGCGTGCGGCCGACCAGGGTTTCGATCAGCATGAGTTCCTGGTCGCTGTGGTTGATGAACGGCGCGCGGCGGATGTTCTTGCCAGCGCTGGCGCCAGCGATGATGTAGAGCGGCTTGTCGTGATGCTTGGCGGACACCGTGTCGGTGCTCTGCGGGTCAGCCTTGGCCGCGATGTCGGTCACGCCGTAGCAGGTGCAGAAGTAGGTGCGCTCGGGGTCCGACTCCATGTAGACCCCGGTGCCGCGGATGCCGATGGTCGCCGTGAACGTCTGCAGCCTGATGGGTTCGGACGACTTGCCGAACACCGCGAGCACGCGCCCGGTCAGCATCCGCAAGCCGGACACGACGATCGCCGTGGCGCTCGACTTCTCGATCTCGAGCTTGCTCGAGGCGCGCAGCACGTAGGCACTGCCGGCGACGGCGAACACCATCTCGCTGGAAGCGCCGGTCTCGACCGTGTCGCCCGGAACGATCAGGCTGCGCATGGTGGCCGGCGTGCCGTTGACCTTGGCGTTGCCGGTGAGGCGATAGATCGACTGGCCGGGCGGCAGCTTGGACGGGCTGCTGCCGAAGACATCGGCCCGGGCCTGCTGCAGGCCGGGCGCGCCTGCCAGCACGCCCAGGGAAAGCGCCTGCACGAGGATGCGGCGGCGGGGATCGTCGGCTTCGCCAGGTCGGCTCATGGATCTTCCTTTATTGGGGTTCGCGAAGAACGCGGGCGTTAAGCCTTCCTGACGGCATTGCCGCGCACTTCGATCCTAGCCCAAGTTTGTCAACTTTTGGCCCTTTTCCCGAACTCGTCGGCCGCTAGCCCGCATGGATGCTGGAGGTTG
>JAYTTO010000453.1:0-4843 GCA_043744975.1 Betaproteobacteria bacterium
TTTCTCCTGGTTGAGGGACAGGCGAACGGATGGCGGCGTGGCATGGAGGGACCGGGCTCGCCACCCGCGAGCAGGTCGCGAGTCAACGAGCGCAGTTGCAAAACCTGAGCCTGGCAGGGGACAAACTCCACCCCGTTGCAGCGCTCCTCAGGAACCCGGGAGTTTAGCGAACCCCGTGCCAAATGTCAGCGGATACAAAAAATCAGCCCGGTTCCGTCGTAAAGCGTCTCGCAACCACGAGCGAAGCCAGCACGGCGAGCGCGACGATGCCGCTCGACAGGATCTCGAACAGCCACAGGCTGTGCGACGACGGGTCGGCGGCGGTCCCGATCAGTATCCGCAGCACAACGGATCCCATCAGCGTCGCAGGAGCGGCAGCGCCCAGACGCCAGAGGCCACGCCATTTCCACATGGCCCAGACCGGGGCGGTAAGGCCACCCACCAGCAGAAGCAGGACGGCGACGCCGAAGCCGGAGTGCACCGGCGATTCCGGGGTCGGCGGCGGACCATCCGGTCGAGCCCGCAAATCGAGCTGCAATGGCGTCGTTCTACCCACTCCCTTCAACGCGGCCACCCAGGGCGACGGAACGGCGTCGTCCATCGCGTCGTCGGAGACCTGGAGATGCAGCGGCACGGTCGCCGCTTCCCATTCGCGCCATGGCTGGCCGCCACCGACGACGATCCTGAGTTCGTCGACATCCGCGGCTTCGTCCAGCGAAAACCATGCGAGGGCCTGCCCGTTGCCGACGTTGCGGACGGCAGCCCCGGTCCGGTGGCGCTCCACGACCTTGCCACCCGAATAGGGGCGAACCCAGATACTCACGGGTCGATCGGTCCGATAGTCGATCCTGCAGTAGACAGGCTGATCGCGGGCAACGGTCGCATCCGCTCCCGGCGACGTGGCCGAGACGGCAACACTTGTTTCCGCGAATGTTTCCAAGCAAGCAAGCGCTGACACAAGAAAGAGCAGCGTGGCACTGGCCCGACACCAGGCGCGTGTGCCAATCATCCGCAACAGACCGGAGCGGCTGGACGGCAGGCGAGTTTGCCAGGGCGTTGGGCAGATGTTCATGCAACCACCGTAGAAGTTGGCGAAAGGTGCAGGCGGAAGTCCGGCGTTGCACGATTCGAGCATCGATGTTCGAAGGCACGGCAACGGCAGTGGCAACATTTCATTTGCCGCACCGCACAAAAATGCGTATCCTCCGCGCCTTGCGCTGTTGATCCGGATTTCGACTTGGTTGTGTGCACGAGTCGTACCAGCGCATCCACATCGGCTCTGACTGTTCATTCCCGGCACTTCGCGCGGGTCTACGTGGTTGGCGGCGATGCCGTCGCAACCATGCGACCCACCAGCGTCCCGCTCACCGCGAGACGCATGCGATTGTTATTGGAGAGCGTCTTGAGCATTACTGACATCACCCCCGAGAGCCCGGCCGAGCAACCGGCGCAAGTCGAGACCGGTTTCGACAGCCTGGGCCTGCATCCCGCGCTGCTGAAGGCAGTCCAGCTGTCGGGTTATACCGAGCCCACGGCCGTCCAGGCAGCCGCCATTCCCGCTGCGTTGTCCGGTGTCGATCTGGCCGTCTCCGCGGCAACCGGAAGCGGCAAGACGGCAGCGTTCGTACTGCCGGCCCTGCATCGACTGGCCACTTCGGAAATGAAGCCGCAGCGCGGCGCCGTCGGCCCCAGGGTGCTCGTGCTCACGCCGACCCGCGAACTGACGATGCAGGTTACGAAAGCCTGCGACACGTACGGCAACCAGCTGCGCTGGCTCCGCACGGCGACAGTGGTTGGCGGCGTGCCCTATGGCGCGCAGCTCAAGGCCATCAAGAGCCCGCTCGACATCCTCGTCGCGACGCCGGGACGTCTGCTGGACCACCTGAACAGCGGCAATCTCAACCTCTCGCGAGTCGAGGTGCTGGTGCTCGACGAAGCGGACCGGATGCTCGACATGGGCTTCATCGAAGACATCGAGGCAATCGCGGCTGCAACACCGTCGACCCGCCAGACGCTGCTGTTCTCGGCGACGCTTGCCGGTAACGTCGCCAAGCTGGCCGGCAAGCTGATGCGCTCGCCGCAACGGATCGACACCTATTCGCACACCGACACCAATCTCCTGATCACGCAGCGCCTGCACTGGGCCGACGGACGTGGCCACAAAGATCGTCTGCTGGAGCGGCTGCTGAGCGATCCCGAGATCGACCAGGCAATCGTCTTCACGTCGACCCAGATCGATTCGGAGCGGGTCGCGGCCAACCTCGAGGCGCTCGGGCATTCGGTGGCCGCGCTCCACGGTGGCATGCCGCAAGGCCGGCGCAATCACACGTTGCTGGGCCTGCGCCGTCGCAAGTTGCGCATCCTCGTGGCCACCGACGTCGCCGCCCGTGGCATCGACGTCCCCACGATCAGTCACGTGATCAACTACGGACTCCCGATCACCGCCGAAGACTACGTCCACCGCATCGGCCGCACCGGCCGCGCCGGCCGCACCGGCCTGGCGATCACGCTTGCCGAGTACGGCGATGCGCACAAGATCCGGTCGATCGAACGCTTCACGACACAGCGCATCCCGGAATCGACGATCGAAGGAATGGAGCCGAAAGCGCGCCCGACCTCGGCTGTGGGCCGTTCGACCCGCCCCCATAGCGGCCGCGGCGGTGCCGAGCGTTCGCGCCCCGGCACGGCAGTCCGGCACGGTGCCCCGGCGCGACGCGAATTCACCGACCCCCCGCGACGAGCCCGTCGTCCCTGAACGACAACCCTGAAAAAGAAAAGCCACCCTCGGGTGGCTTTTCTTTTTGCTGGCGACACCGCGATCAGGCGGTCGCTGTCGCCTTGACGCCGGCGGCGGCCTTCAGCGCCTCGACCTTGTCCAGCGCTTCCCAGGAGAATTCGGGTTCTTCGCGACCGAAATGGCCGTAAGCGGCGGTCTTCAGGTAGATCGGACGCAGCAGGTCGAGCATCTGCACGATGCCCTTGGGTCGCAGGTCGAAGTGATTCCTCACCAGTTCGGCCAGCTTCTCGTCGCTGATCTTGCCGGTGCCGGAGGTCGTGACCATCACGCTCGTCGGCTTGGCGACGCCGATCGCATAGGACACCTGGACCAGGCACTTGCTGGCGAGACCGGCACCGACGACATTCTTGGCAACATACCGCGCGGCATAGGCGGCCGAGCGGTCGACCTTCGTCGGATCCTTGCCAGAGAACGCGCCGCCGCCATGCGGGGCGGCGCCGCCGTAGGTATCGACGATGATCTTGCGGCCGGTCAGGCCGCAGTCGCCCTGGGGTCCGCCGACCACGAAGCGTCCGGTCGGGTTGACCAGGTAACGAATGCTGCCCTTGATCATGTGCTTCGGCAGCACCGGCTTGATGATCTGCTCGATCACCGCCTCCTCGATCTGCTTGTGGGTCATCTCCGGGGCGTGCTGGGTCGACAGAACGATGGTGTCGATCGAATCCGGCTTGCCGTTGACGTAGCGGAGCGTGACCTGCGATTTCGCGTCCGGACGCAGCCACGGCAGGCGTCCATCCTTGCGCAACTCCGATTGCCGCTCGACCAGCCGATGGGCGAGATAGATCGGCATCGGCATCAACGAGGGGGTCTCGTCGCAGGCATAGCCGAACATCAAGCCCTGGTCGCCGGCGCCCTGGTCGAGATCGATACCCTTGCCCTCGTCGACGCCCTGGGCGATGTCCGGGGACTGCTTGTCATAGGCAACCAGCACGGCGCAACCCTTGTAGTCGATGCCGTACTCGGTATTGTCGTATCCGATGCGCTTGATGGTGTCGCGGGCGACCCCGATGTAGTCGACATTGGCGGTGGTCGTGATCTCCCCGGCGAGGATCACCAAGCCGGTGTTGCACAGGGTCTCGGCGGCGACCCGCGACGTCTTGTCCTGCGCCAGGATCGCGTCGAGAATGGCGTCGGAAATCTGGTCCGCCACCTTGTCGGGATGCCCCTCTGACACCGACTCCGATGTGAAAAGAAAATCGCTCATTCCAGATGCTCCTCGGCAAGAAAAGTCAGATCGATCGAGGATAGCAGATTGCGTTCCAGCGCCTGCCGTCCATGATCGAAGCGTTCCTGTGCTTGCTCGGGCGGCTGCCTCTGCCTGTGCTGCATCGTCTCGGTGCGCTCGTCGGTCGGCTTGCGTACCTGCTGTCGCCGCGATTCGCGGCACGGATGAGCGACAACCTCGCCGCCAGCGGCCTGGCCGACGATCCTTTGGTGTTCGAGCACCTCTGCCACGCCTGCGTGAGGGAAACCGGCAAGGGCCTGTTCGAACTGGCGTCGATCTGGTTCCGACCGGCGGAGGTGGCGGTGGGAACGATCGTCGAGGCACACGGCTGGCAACACGCGGAAGCGGCGCGGGCCGCCGGCCGCGGCATCCTGTTCCTGACCCCACACCTGGGCTGCTTCGACGTTGCGGCACTCTATGCCGCAGTCCGGATGCCCATCACCGTGCTCTACCGGCCGCCGAAGCTGCGCCGACTCGATCCGATCCTGCGTGCCGGCCGGGAGCGCGCGCATGGCAGGGTTGCACCAACGACGATCGGCGGCGTACGCAGGCTGCTCAAGGCGCTGAAGGCAGGGGAGGCGGTCGGCATGCTCCCGGACCACGTACCGGGCTCGGGCGAAGGCGAATGGGCCGAGTTTTTCGGTCGCCCTGCCTACACCATGACCCTCGCCGGACGGCTGCAGCAGGCGACCGGCTGCATCGTGCTGCTCGCGTTTGCCCGGCGCCTCGCGGCAGGACGCGGCTATGTGCTGGAGATCACGCCTCTCGACGAGCAATTGTTCGGGCCCGGCGGAACCCGGCGGCTCAACCGGGCCATCGAG
>JAYTTO010000454.1:0-3694 GCA_043744975.1 Betaproteobacteria bacterium
TCGGAATTTACGGTGGCAGCTTTGTTTCCGAGACGCTGACGCATGCGATCAGCGAACTGAAAGCCGCCTACGCCAAGTACCAGCACGACCCGGAATTCATCGCTGAATTCAAGTACGAGCTGAAGCATTTCGTCGGTCGCCCTTCGCCGATCTATCACGCGGCCCGCATGAGCCGCGAGCAGGGCGGCGCGCAGATCTACCTCAAGCGTGAAGACCTCAACCACACCGGCGCGCACAAGATCAACAACACCATCGGGCAGGCGCTGGTCGCGCGCCACATGGGCAAGAAGCGGATCATCGCCGAGACGGGAGCGGGGCAGCATGGGGTCGCGTCCGCCACGATTGCCGCTCGCTATGGTATGGAATGCGTGGTCTACATGGGCTCCGAGGACATTCAGCGCCAGGCGCCCAATGTCTATCGCATGAAGCTGCTCGGTGCCACCGTGGTGCCGGTGGAGAGCGGTTCGAAGACGCTCAAGGACGCTCTCAACGAAGCGATGCGTGACTGGGTCACCAACGTCGAGAACACGTTCTACATCATCGGCACCGTGGCCGGCCCGCACCCTTATCCGATGATGGTCCGTGACTTCAATTCGGTCGTCGGCCGCGAACTGCTCACGCAACTGCCCGAAGTGATCGGGCGGCAGCCGGACGCCATCCTGGCCTGTGTCGGCGGTGGATCGAATGCGATGGGCGCCTTCTACCCGTACATTCCGCATCGCGATGTGCGGCTGATCGGCGTCGAGGCCGGCGGGCTCGGGCTTCATACCGGCAAGCATGCAGCAACGCTGTGTGCCGGCAAGCCAGGGGTACTCCACGGCAATCGTACCTACCTGATGCAGGACGAGAACGGGCAGATCATCGAGACGCACTCTATTTCCGCGGGCCTCGACTATCCCGGCGTCGGCCCCGAGCACGCCTGGTTGAAGGATACCGGCCGCGCCGAGTATGTTTCCGTCACCGATGACGAAGCCTTGGAAGCCTTCCATCTCACCTGCCGTCTCGAAGGCATCATTCCCGCGCTCGAGTCGAGCCACGCGGTGGCACATGCGCTCAAACTGGCCGCCACCCTGCCGCGCGAACAGGTTCTGCTGGTGAACCTGTCCGGCCGCGGCGACAAGGACATGAACACCGTCGCGCGCCACTCCGGCATCACCTTCTGATGGCAGCGTCTCGTATTTCCGGCGTGTTCGCGAAACTGCGCACCGAGGGCCGCAAGGCGCTGATTCCGTTCGTGACCGCCGGCGACCCGGACAAGGCCACGACCGTGCCGATCCTCCACGCCCTGGTGGCGGCAGGCGCCGACGTCCTCGAGCTGGGCGTGCCGTTTTCCGATCCGATGGCCGATGGGCCGACGATCCAGCGTTCGAGCGAACGCGCGCTCGGGCACGGCACGTCGCTGCGCGACTGCATCGCGTTCGTGGGCGAGTTCCGCCGCACGAATACGACCACGCCGGTCGTTCTGATGGGGTATGCGAATCCGATCGAGGCCATGGGCTACGAGGCGTTTGCGGTCGCTGCCGTCGGTGCCGGGGTCGACGGCGTGCTGGTTGTCGACTACCCGCCGGAAGAGAGCGCGGGGCTGCACACCGCACTGACGGCCAAGGGCATCGACTGCATCTTCCTGCTGGCTCCGACCTCGGTGGATCAGCGGATGGACGCTGTGGCCCGGTTCGCCAGCGGCTACGTGTACTACGTGTCGCTCAAAGGCGTGACCGGTGCCGGCAACCTCGACCTGGACGAGGTGGCGGCGAAGATTCCGCAGATCCGCCGTCACGTCGATCTTCCGATCGGTGTCGGGTTCGGCATTCGCGATGGCGCGACGGCGCGCGCGATCGCGGGCATCGCCGACGCCGTGGTGATCGGCAGCCGCCTGGTCCAGGAGATCGAGAATTCGGCGCCCGGCGACGTGGTCGGCAATCTGGGTAGGCTCGTCGGCGAGATCCGACGCGCCATGGACGCCTGAATCCCCGCGCCCGTCGATCGGGCGTACTTTTTTGCTGCGCGATGCGCGTAACGCAGACGAGGTCGCGATGAGCTGGTTGCAGAAGCTGTTGCCGCCGAAGATCAAGCGCACGGCGGGCACCGCCCGCAAAGCGGTGCCCGAAGGCCTCTGGACCAAATGCGAGGTGTGCGAAACCGTGCTCTATCGCGCGGATCTCGAACAGAATCTGAGCGTGTGCCCGAAATGCGGCCACCACATGCGCATCAACGCCCGCGAGCGTCTCGACTACTTTCTCGACGCCGACGGCCGGTTCGAGATCGGGGCCGAGGTGGTCCCGGTCGATTTTCTGAAGTTCGTCGACCGCAAGCGCTACATCGAGCGCCTCGACCAGGCCCAGGCCGAAACCGAAGAAGCGGATGCCCTGGTGGCGATGCAGGGCTCGGTTGCCAATCTGCCGCTGGTGGCGGTCGCCTTCGAATTCCGCTTCCTCGGTGGGTCCATGGGATCGGTGGTCGGCGAACGGTTCGTGCGGGCGGCGCGCACCGCGGTCGAACAGGGCCTGCCGTTCGTCTGCTTCAGCGCCAGTGGCGGTGCCCGCATGCAGGAGGGGCTCACCTCGCTGATGCAGATGGCGAAGACCACGGCAGTGCTGACACGCCTGTCCGCTGCCCGACTGCCGTTCATATCGGTGCTGACCGATCCCACGATGGGCGGCGTGTCGGCAAGCTTCGCCATGATCGGCGACGTGGTCATCGCCGAGCCGAACGCGCTGGTCGGATTCGCCGGTCCGCGCGTGATCGAACAGACGGTCCGCCAGACGCTGCCGGAAGGATTCCAGCGTTCCGAATTCCTGCTCGAGCACGGTGCGATCGACATGATCGTGGACCGCAGGCAGATGCGCGATCGAATCGCCAACCTGCTGCGCCTGCTCGCGCATTCGAAGGCCGCCTGATCTCGACCTCGTCGCTGTTCGAATGATGGCCGATCGCGGCGGCAGCGGCGCTCCCGCGCGCGATGCGGCGCTGGCCGATTGGCTGGCCTACATCGAAGGCCGGCACCCGCAATCCATCGCCATGGGACTGGACCGCGTGGCGGAGGTGCGCGACCGGCTGAACCTGCGCCCGGATTTCGCGATCGTCACGGTCGGCGGCACCAACGGCAAGGGATCGACCTGCGCATTCCTCGAGGCGATCCTGTCCGAGGCAGGCTATCGGGTCGGCTGCTACACCAGCCCGCACCTGCTTGCCTACAACGAGCGCGTGCGCGTGGCTCGCACCAATCTTTCGGATGCGGAGCTGGGCGCCGCTTTCGCGGAGATCGAGGCTGCGCGCGGGTCGGTGCCGCTGACCTATTTCGAGTTCGGCACGCTCGCAGCGCTGTGGCATTTTTGCCAGCGGGATCTGGACGTCGGCGTGCTCGAAGTGGGATTGGGCGGGCGTCTCGACGCCGTGAATGCCTTCGACGCCGACTGCGCGGTCATCACCAGCATCGGCCTGGATCACATGGAATACCTCGGGCCGACGCGGGAATCGATCGGTTTCGAAAAGGCGGGGATCTTCCGCTGCGGCCGGCCTGCCGTGATCGCCGAACCCGATCCGCCGCATACCCTGCTCGATCATGCCCTGGCGACAGGTGCACATAGCGTGCGGCTCGGTGTCGACTTCGGTGCCGAGCCCGACGGCGGGCAATGGAAATACGTCGGACCTGGCGGCATGCGCGCCGGCCTGCCGCACCCGGCTTTGCGCGGGC
>JAYTTO010000455.1:0-4701 GCA_043744975.1 Betaproteobacteria bacterium
TGCCCGGGCCGGCGTCGAAGACGACGCCGTCGCGGTGCTGCTGGTCGCCAAACCCGACATGACCGATCCCGAATTCGCGCGGTCGGTGGTGCTGGTGACCTTCCCGCAGGATTCCGGGCCGATGGGCGTGATCCTCAACCGACCGGCAGGCACGTCGCTGGGCGACATCGTCGCCGAACGCTCGGACACCCGCTCGCGCCGCGACCCCTTGTTCTTCGGCGGCCCGCTGGAGCAGGACGGCATGTTGTTCGTGTTTCATGCGCCGGCGCATCCGGTCCGGGCCCTGCCGATCACCGACGACCTCTATCTGTCCGGCGACGGCAGCATCTTCGATGCGCTCATGGCGCGCGCGGCCGAGGCTCCCGACCAGCGCTTCTACGTCGGGCATTCCGGCTGGGACGAAGGCCAGCTCGACGCGGAGATCGCGGCCGGCGACTGGCTGGTGCTGCCGGTCGAGGCGGCGGTCATCTTCCGCATGGCGCCCGAGAGCATGTGGGAACAACTGGTGGTTCGAGCAGCATTGCCCGGCACGCGGCTGGGCGCGCCACTGCATCTGGCCCGGACGGCACATTGACCGCAAGCGGCGTGGCCAAGTCCGGCGCCATCCGTCGACAGGAAAATCGCGGTCGACGCCGCGCCAGGCGCCTGCTGATCGCGGCAACGCTGGCGGCGGCAACAGCGGCGGGCGCGCTGGTCGGACAAGCCGCCGGCGACCTGCCGGCCATCGACGTCGCGACCGCGTCGGTGGACAGCCTGTTCACCACGGAGACCGGCGACCAGGCCTATTCGCAGCCGATCGCCGGCCTCGACGCGGCGCAGGCCGCGCTCTTCGCCAAGGGCCGCGACGGCATGCACAAGCTCTGGGTGGTTGCGCCCTCGATGCTGGGCCTGTGGGGCCGCGGGCCGACCTCGAACGCGGAGATCTGCACCGACTGCCACGACAACAACGGCCGCGGCGCGTTGCCGGAACGGTCCGATGAACCGCTGTCGGCGATGCTGGTACGCCTCTCGGTGAAAGGTGCCGACGAGCACGGCGCGCCGCTGCCGCACCCGGCCTATGGCGGCCAGCTCCAGCAGCAGGGCATCCTGGGGTACGTGCCGCCGGAAGGCGAAGCGCTGGTGAGCTGGAAGCGCACGGTCACGATCCTGGACGACGGCACCAAGGTGGAGCTGCGGTCGCCCGAGATCCGGTTCCGCAAGCTGGCCTTCGGGCCGATCGGACCCGACACGCTGCAGTCGGTGCGGCTGGCACCCGCGCTGGTCGGCCTGGGTCTGCTGCAGGCGGTGCCCGAGGCGACGATCGCCAGCCTTGCCGGCAGCGCGCACGGCGACGGCATCCGCGGCCGGGTCAATCGCGTGTGGGACATCGAAGCCCAGCGGCTAATACCGGGCCGCTTCGGCCTCAAGGCCAACCAGCCGAGCCTGCGCCAGCAGATCGCCGCCGCGTTCCACGAAGACCTCGGCGTGAACTCGGCGCTGTTCCCCGACGAGAACTGCCCCGAAGTACAGGTAGCCTGCCGCAAGTTTCCACCGGGCGGCCGGCCGGAACTGACGCCGGACCGCCTCGTGGCGCTAACCTTCTACATGCAGGCGCGCGCCGTGCCGCAGCGGCGCGATCGCGACGACCCGATCGCAAGACGCGGCGAACAGTTGTTCTCATCCCTCAACTGCGATGCCTGCCACGTCCCGACGCTGCTGACCGGCGACGACGCGATGCCGCCGCAGCTCGCGCGCCAGACGATCCATCCCTATACCGACCTGCTGCTGCACGACATGGGCGAGGGCCTGGCCGACGGACGGCCCGACTTCGCGGCCGGCCCGCGCGATTGGCGCACCCCTGCACTGTGGGGCATGGGCCTCGCGCGGACCGTGAACGGCAACGCCTTTCTGCTGCACGACGGGCGGGCCCGCAACGCCGAGGAGGCCGTGCTCTGGCATGGCGGCGAGGCCGGGCCGGCGCGGAAACGCTACGCCGCGCTCGATGCCGGCGATCGCGCAGCCCTGCTGCGATTCCTCGACTCGCTGTGAGCGCCGGCGGGTCGTCCCCGGGCGGGATCGCACGGTTCGTTCCGGGCATCCGCACCGCGCTTTGCCTTTGCAGTCTGGCGCTCGGACTAAGCTCGGGCGTCGCTCCCGCGCAGGAGCGCGCGAGCAATCAAACTCAGCTGATCGACTGGAGCTACGCCACCACGTTCGGCACCGGGGTGTACACGATCGGCAGCCGCACCGTCACCGTGGTGCGGATACCGCTCAGCCTGCGCTTACTGGCGCCCGACGACGACGGCACCTGGGGCGTCCGGCTCAAGCTGCCGGTCACGTTCGGCATCTACAACATACCGAACTCCGTCAACGACCTCTTCAACACGAGCTTCGCCACGGTCTCGGCGCTGCCGGGGATCGAGTTCGTGAAGCGGATCACGCCGCGCTGGAGCATCCGGCCGACGTTCTCCTACGGGTTCGGGCAGGACGTGACCAGCGGCAACCACACCACCCTGTACGAGGTCGGCGCGCGCAGCCTGTACCGCATCCCGATGCGCGAAGGCGAGATCTCGATCGCGAACGCGCTGCTGTTCTCCGGCAACAATCCGGCCGACGGCCCGCGCCAGAACTTCGGGGTCTTCGCCACCGGCTTAAACTTCATCTTCCCGATCGGCGACGCCTTCGTCGGCCGGCCGGCCAACACCGGCGTGCACTTCATCCACTACCTGTTCTTCAACCAGCTCGATTTCTTCGTCAATCCCGAAACCCGGCGGCGCATCAACCAGCAATATGAGATCGCCGTGACGCTGGGTACCTATGTGCCGTTCAGCGTCTACGGCTTCGAGCTCGATCGTGTCGGCATCGGCATTCAGGCCGGCGAAGGGCTCGTGGCCATACGACTGGTGAGCGGCTTCATCTTCTGACGGGGCAACTGGTGGTGCCTCCGACGACGTGATGCCGGCAAACCTTGCGCGCGCTGGACGCGCGGCCTTGCGCTGCTACTATCGGTGCCATACAGGTTCCGCGCGGCCCACCGCCCAATCGATGATGCGACGTTCATTGCGATCCGCCACCGCACTGAGTGTGGCATGACCGAAACCGCCGCTTTTGCCGTTCACACTGGGGGGCTCACGCCTCACGGCATTGCAGCTTTGGTCTTTGCGGTTTTCGTGTTCGCCGCCTTTATCTGGGACCGGCTGCCCATCACCACGGTGTGCCTGGTTATTCTCGTGTTGCTGCCCATGGGCTTCGCGTTGCTGCCGCTGAAAACAGCTGCTGGCGCGATCGACCCGATGCAATTTTTTACCGGCTTCGGGCACCCTGCACTGGTCGCCATCTGCGGCTTGATGGTGGTCGGTCACGGCTTGATCATCACCGGTGCGCTGGAACCCGTGGCGCGCCGCCTGTCAGGTTGGGTGGCCGAGCGGCCCAAGTCTGCGTTGCTGGCGGTGCTGGTAGGCGCTGCGTCGATCAGTGGCTTGGTCAACGACACCCCGATCGTGGTGCTGTTGATTCCGCTGATCCTGGCCGCAGCCAGGCATGCCGGCAAGCATTGCTGCTTCCCATGAACTACGCGGTGCTGATCGGGGGCATGGCCACAACGATCGGCACGTCCACCAACCTGATCGTCGTGGCGCTGGCGGTGTCTCTGGGCGTCGGCCCGTTCAGCCTGTTCGGTTTTTACTCGCTCGTGGCCGTCGCAGCGCTGCCTGCCTTGGCCTACTTGTGGCTGGTGGCGCCCCGCATGCTGGCGCATGTGAATCCGCCAACCGAAAAACTGTCCGAAAAGGTGTTCGACGCCGAGATTCACGTCGAAGCCGGCAGCTGGCTCGAAGGCCAGCATCTGCGCGAGACTTTTGAAGCCACCGGCCACCGCCTGCGCCTGCTGGACCTGCGCCGCCGCCTTGGTTCGATCTCGCGCCTGCCCTCGATCACGCTGCGCCAAGGTGACCAACTGGTGGTGCAAGACTCTGCCGCCAACCTGAAGGAGTTTGAAGCCAACCTGCATGCCACATTGCATGGTGTCGACATGCGGGCGGCGACAGACAAACAGCCCGCGGCCGAGGACGAGATCAAGCCACCACCCACGTCGGCGGTCGTGGCCCAGATGGTTGTCACTCCCACGTCGGCGCTGGCAGGGCGCAACGTGCGAAGCGAACGCATCGCTGAACGTTTCGGCGTGCTCGTCGTGGGACTGAGGCCGCGCAAGATGCTGCAAGGCTGGAAGCGAGAGAACCTGATCGACCGCGAGGTCAATGAAGGCGACGTTCAGCGCGAGGGCTTCGGTCTGCTGCTGGACTCCAGCTATACGCTGCCGCGCCAGGACAAAGCCGGCGTGGCAACCATCGCCATGGCCGCCGTGGTGCTGCTGGCGGCCACCAAGATCCTGCCCATTTCTTTGGCAGCGCTGGACGGGGTGATTTTCTTGTTGGCCATGCGTTGCCTGTCGTGGCAGGACGTGACCCAGTCGCTCTCGGTCAAAGTGATCTTGGAGGGTTGCCATAGGCCAAGGAGTTCGCCGTGTTCAAACAAATGCTGATCCCCGGCTTCCCGCAGGATGCGCAAAGAATCGGCGAAGCACTGAGCATTCTCAAGAAAGACGGAAGAGTTACGTACTTCGTGGGTGGGGACAATTACTTTTCTCACCCGCTGGACGACAAGTCAAGTCGGCGCTATGCATTGGCCAGTTTGATGGAGAACGGTCACGTTCGTGCCATCGAC
>JAYTTO010000456.1:0-3395 GCA_043744975.1 Betaproteobacteria bacterium
CCGCCCCACGGGTTGACCTTGTCGGGATCGGGACCGAGTTCGGCCTGCCAGGCGAGCGGCACGACGGCGAACGCCTCGTTGATCTCAAACCAGTCGATGTCGGCCATCGACAAGCCCGCCTTCCTGAGCGCCTGCCGTGTGGCCTCGATCACGCCCGTGAGTTGCAGCGTCGGATCGGAGCCGACCACCACGCGAGCGCGGAACCGGGCGCGCGGCCGGAAGCCGTCGGCGACGGCACGCTCGCGATTGGCCACCAGCACCGCCGCCGCGCCATCCGAGATCTGGCTCGAATTGGCCGCAGTGACCACGCCGTTGCCGGCTGGCCGGAACACGGTCTTGAGCGAGCGCATCTTCTCCTCGTCGAGCACGGCGCGCACGCCTTCGTCACGTGTGAGCGTGATGGCGCTCGCATCGGGCGCGACGCCGTCGACCGGCACCACTTCGCGGTTGAGATCCTGCGCCTGCGCGGCCGCCGCCTTGCGATGGCTCGCCTTGGCGAAGTTGTCGACATCGTCGCGCGTCAGGCCCCACTTCTCCGCGATGCGTTCGGCGCTCTCGCCCTGGTGGATGAGATCGTGCTGCCGGAACAGCTCCGGATTGAGCAGCTCGAAACCGCCGCCGCCTTCGCGGCCGAGGCTGATGTCGAGGAACATCGGCACGCGGCTCATGCTCTCCACGCCCGAGGCGATCGCGTAGTCCATGTCGCCGGCCGCAACCGCCTGCGACGCGAAGTGCGCCGCCTGCTGGCTCGAGCCGCACATGCGGTTGAGCGACACGCCCGGAATCTTCGCCGGGAAGCCGGCGAGCAGCACGCCGAGCCGTCCGGGATTCGCACCCTGCTCGCCCGCGAGCGTCACCGTGCCGTTGACCACGTCCTCGATCTTCCCGGGGTCGATGCCGGCGCGCGTCACCAGCGCCTTCAGCGTATGCGCGAGCAGGCTGTCGGGACGGATTTCGCGCAACGCGCCGCCACGGCGACCGAAGGGTGTGCGGACGGCTTCGAGGATGACGGCTTCGGGCATCGGTGCAACTCCTGTGCGGTGAATGACGGAACGACGGTTCGAGACGCTACAGGCGCGCCAGCTCGCGCGCGATGATCGACTTCTGGATCTCGCTGGTGCCCTCGTAGATTTGCAGCACCTTGGCATCGCGGAACAGCTTCTCGACCGGATACTCGGTGCTGTAGCCCATGCCGCCGAACACCTGGATCGCCTCGGTGGCGCAGTGCATCGCGCTGTCGGCGGCGAACAGCTTGGCATAGGCGGCCTGCAGCGTGTTGCGCTCGCCGGCATCGACCAGCGCCGCCGCCTGATACACCAGCAGGCGCGAGGCCTCGACCCGCACCGCCATGTCGGCCAGCTTGTGACCGATGGCCTGGTGCTCGATGATCGGCTTGCCCATGGTGTGGCGCTGCTTGGCATAGGCCAGCGCCTCGTCGAGGCAGCGCTGCGCCAGGCCGAGCGCGAGCGCGCCGACCATGGGACGCGAACGGTCGAACACCTTCATGGCGATGGCGAAGCCCTCGCCCTCGGCGCCGATCAGGCGGTCTGCCGGCACCTCGACGCCTTCGAAGAACACCTCACCGGCGGGAGCGGCACGCTGCCCGAGCTTGCCCAGCGACTTGCCGAGCCGCAGCCCGGGCGTGTCGCGATCGACCAGGAAGGCGCTGATGCCGCGTTGTTTCGCCATCCTGTCGGTCTTGGCGAAGACGATGAAGAACGATGCCAGCGACGCGTTCGAGATCCAGACCTTGGAGCCGTTGATGAGGTACGTGCCATGGCGCTTGTCGGCGCGCGTCTGGATCGCCGCCACATCCGAACCGGCACCGGGCTCGGTGACGGCATAGGCACCCCAGTCGCCATCGCGCAGCCGATCAAACACCAGGCGTTTCTGCGCCTCGGTGCCGGCCGAGTGAAAGACGTCGGCGACGATGCTGTTGATGCCCAGCGCACCGGTGATGCCGGTGCAGGCCCACGCGAGCTGTTCGGTAACGAGCGCGACTTCGATCACGCCCAGGCCCGCACCGCCGAACGCCGGCGGCACTGTCAGGTTCGCCAACCCGATCGATCGCAGGCGCTCGTACACCACCATCGGAAACCGCGCCTCCTGGTCGGCGCTGGCGGCGAGCGGCTGGATCTCGCGCCGCGCGAACTCGCGGGCGAGATTCTGGATCAGGCGGCGCTCCTCGGTGAGCTGGAAATTCATCGCATCGGACCGGTGAAGAAATGTCGACGATCGGGGGGCAGACCGCGATGCCCGTTACCCGTTACCCGTTATCGTGAGCCGGGTTCACGCGCATCGTCGATGGCCTGCCGTCATTCTGCGCCGGCGGCCTCCCATTGCCAGTCGCGATACTGCTCTCGCAGTTTGGTCTTGAGAAACTTGCCGGTGGACGTGCGCGGGATCGCGTCGACGAATGCATAGGCGTCCGGCACCGCCCACTTGGCAAACTTCGTCAGCAGGAATTGGCGCAGGTCAGCCTCCGTCAGCACGGCGCCGCTCTTGGCGACCACGACCGCGAGCGGACGTTCCGCCCATTTCGGATGCGGCACCGCGATCACCGCGGCTTCGGCCACCGCCGGGTGACCCATGATGGCGTTCTCAAGGTCGACCGAACTGATCCACTCGCCGCCGGACTTGATGAGGTCCTTGGTGCGGTCGGTGATCTTGACGAATCCGAGCGGATGCACCGCCGCGACGTCGCCGGTGCGCAGCCAGCCGTCGTCGGTGAAGCTCTCCGACGAGCGCTCGACGTTGTGGTAGCTCGCCGTGATCCACGGTCCGCGCACCTGGATCTCGCCCACGGCCTTGCCGTCCCACGGCTGCTCGCCCTCGTCGCCGACGATGCGCAGGTCCACCAGCGGAATCGCGTAACCCTGCGACGCCATGGTCGCGAAGCGTTCGTCGTCGGACAGGTCGTCGGGCTGGGTGTGGGTGGGCTTCGCGACCGTCGCGAGAGGCGAGGTTTCGGTCATGCCCCAGCCTTGCACGATGGTCATGTCGAATTTATGGAAGGTGCGGATCAGCGCTTCCGGCACCGCCGAGCCGCCGACCATCATGCGCAGGCCCGGCTGCAGCTTCCATCGCCCCGGGTTGCGCTCCAGCACCTGCGCCATGCCGAGCCAGATGGTGGGCACGCCGCAGCTCACCGTGACGCGCTCGTTCTCCATCAGCGACAGCAGGTCGTCGGGATGCAGGTGCGGCCCCGGAAACACCAGCTTGCTGCCGAGCATGGCCGCGGAATACGGGATGCCCCACGCGTTGGCGTGGAACATCGGCACCACCGGCAGGATGACATCGCGCCCCGACAGGCCGATGGCATCGGGCATGCACTGCGCGAGCGAGTGCAGCACCTGCGAGCGATGCGAATAGACCACGCCCTTGGGCCGCCCGGT
>JAYTTO010000457.1:0-4172 GCA_043744975.1 Betaproteobacteria bacterium
GTGCGATGTTGCCGGGAAGCGCGAAACCGATGCCGCCATTGCCGGGTACGTCGCCGGGAAACCCCGAGATGATGCCGATCAGCTCGCCGCGCAGATCGACCAGCGCGCCACCCGAATTGCCCGGATTGATCGCCGCATCGGTCTGGATATGGTCGCCCAGCGCGCCGTTCTGCGACACCGTGCGCCCGAGGCCGCTGACAATGCCGGCGGTGACGCTCTTGCCGAGGCCGAACGGATTGCCGATGGCGAGCACGTAGTCACCCACGCGCACCCGATCCGAATCGGCGAAGCGCATTTCGGTGAGGCCGGTTGCGTCGATGGCGAGCACGGCGAGGTCGGTGGTCAGGTCGATACCCAGCACCGTCGCCGGGAAACGCCGCCCGTCGAGGAGCAGTGCCGTGATCTCCGTGGCACCGATCACGTTCCCTGCGCTGGTCAGGACGTGGCCGCGGCGCGCATCGAGTACGACGCCGGAGCCGATATCGGTGACGCTGCTCGCGGCGATGGCGTCGCGTGCCCCGGGACGCCGAATGGTGTCTCGCGAATCGACCGGACGAACCGATATCACGCTCACCACCGCTGGCTTGACCAGATCGACCAGCGGGGCAAGGCTCGGCAGCGTTCCGCCGCCCGGGGGCGGCAGCCCGTTTGCCGCCGCCAGCGGCAACGAAGCGATCAGGCCCAGGGCAGCGGCCCACCGGCGCGGGGACCGGACGCGGGATGCTGCTACCGGCATGTGGCGTGCCTCCATCGGAGCGAAATCGTAGCAGGACGTTACCACGATCGTCCGCGACTTCGGGGCAATGCGGGCCGCATGCGGCCGGACCCCGATCACCGGCCCGTGGTCGGTCGCAATGCCTCGGTCTAGAATTGCCAATTGTTCATTCGAGATTTGCGCCAACGATGAATGCTCCCCGGCCCACCCTGCGGCTCACCGATTTCGCCCATGGCGGCGGGTGCGGCTGCAAGATCGCCCCGGGACTGCTGCGACAGATCCTCTCGAAGAGCGCCGGTGGCGTCCTGCCGAAGCAACTGCTGGTCGGTATCGAGACCGCCGACGATGCGGCGGTCTACCAGATCAACGACACGCAGGCGATCGTGGCGACCACCGATTTCTTCACGCCGGTGGTGGACGACCCGTTCGACTGCGGCCGCATCGCCGCCACCAACGCCATCTCGGACGTGTATGCGATGGGCGGCACGCCGTTGTTCGCCCCGGCGCTGGTGGGCATGCCGATCGACAACCTGCCGGCCGACACGATCCGGCTCAACCTCCAAGGCGGTGAATCGGTGTGCACCGCCGCCGGCATTCCGGTAGCCGGCGGGCACAGCATCGATTCGGTCGAGCCGATCTACGGCCTGGTGGCGATCGGGCTCGTGGACCCGAAGCACATTAAGCGCAACGCCGACGCGCAACCGGGCGACCTGCTCATCCTCGGCAAGGGCCTCGGCGTTGGCATCTACAGCGCGGCGCTGAAGCAGCAGCAACTTCCGGCTGCCCACTATGCGGCGATGATCGCCAGCACGACGGGCCTCAACACGCCGGGGCCGACGCTGGCGCCGATGGCAGGCGTGCATGCGCTGACCGATGTCACCGGCTTCGGGCTGCTCGGCCATCTGCTCGAGGTCTGTCGCGGCTCCGGCGTTGCCGCGACGCTGCACCTGGAGCGTGTGCCGCTGCTCCATGGCGTTGCCGATCTGCTCGCGGGCGGCTTCAAGACCGGCGCTTCCACCCGCAACCGGGCCGGCAATGGCGAGGCGGTCGATCTCGGCGCCCATGGCGAACGCGAGCGCACCCTGCTCACCGATCCGCAGACCAGCGGCGGGTTGCTGGTGAGCTGCGCGCCCGATGCTCCGGACGCGGTGCTCGACGTGTTTCGTGCCGAAGGCTTCGGCCAGGCTGCCGTGATCGGCGAGTTCACGGCGGGCGAGCCGCGGGTCCAGGTGAGGTGAGTTCGCCCGCTGCCGCATCGGCACCACCCGGACCACTCTCGCGCGGCCGGTTCCTGCACCTGTTCAGCGCGGTGATGCTGCCGATGATCATGGCCGCAGCGGACCAGACGCTGCTGTCGACGGCGGCACCGGTCATCCACGAGGAGTTCGGCGGCCTGCGCGACATCACCTGGCTTGCCTTGTCGTATCTGCTCGCCGCAACGGTGATGATTCCGGTCTACGGTCGCCTCGGCGACCGCTACGGTCGTCGCCGCGTGCTGCTTGGCGCACTGGCGATTTTCGTGGCCGGTTCGGTGGTGTGTGCGGCGTCGACGTCACTCACCATGCTGATCGTGGCGCGTGCCTTCCAGGGCATCGGCGGTGGCGGCTTGATGACGCTGTGCCAGGCGCTGATCGGCGAGCTGGTGATCCCGCGCGAACGCGCGCGCTTCCAAGGCTACTTCGCCACCTTGTTCGCGGTGGCCAACATCGGCGGTCCGGTGCTGGGCGGCCTGGTGGCGCATCACGCCAACTGGCGCTGGCTGTTCATCATCAACCTGCCGTTGTCGGTGCTCGCCTGGTGGCGGCTGATGACGCTGCCGGCCAAGGGCGGTCAGCCCGATGCGCCACCGCTGGAGGACCGCGCGGGCGTGCTGCTGTTCGCCGCCGCGACCGGCCTGTTCCTATGGTGGGCGACCGCGGTCGGCCAGCGGCTCGACTGGCTCTCGACCACGAATGCCGTGGTGATCGGCGGCATCGTGGCGCTGGGGGCGACACTGCTGTGGCGGGAACGCTCGGTCGCGTCGCCGGTGCTGCCGATGCGCCTGCTGCGGCTCGACGTCGTGTCGAAATGCCTCGTCGCGGTGGCCCTGAATGCCGGTGCGATGCTGGCGCTGGTGTTCTTCTTCCCGACCTTCCTGCGGCTGGTTCACGGCATCGACGTCGCGCGATCGGGCCTGATGATGTTGCCGCTCACGGTGGGCACGGTCGTGGGCTCCATCGCCAACGGCCGTGTGGTGTCCCGCACCGGATTGCCGACATTGCTGCCGGCGCGGGCGCTGGCGCTCACCACGGCGGCATTGCTCGCCATGGCGATCTTCGCACCGTACCTGTGGCTCGCCGTGGCGCTGACCGCGGTCAGCGGCTTCGGCATGGGCACCGTGATGTCGTCGGCGCAGATCCTGGTGCAGACCACGGCCGGCCCGAAGCAGGTGGGCGTGGCAACGGCGGCCGTCTCGCTGTTCCGCGCCCTGGGATCCGCCGGCGGGACAGCGATCTTCGGCGCCGTGGTGTTCGGCGTCGCGGCGACGTTCGATGGCGGCGATTCGGTAGCCGTCACGGCCGCGGGATCGCATGCGCTGGCCACCGGCTTCCAGGCAGCGTTCGCCGCCGCCGCGCTGATGACGGCCGGCGCTGCGCTCGCGATGGCGCACGTGCCGAAGACCAAGGTCTAGCCCAAGTTTGCCGGATCAGTTCCGGCGCAACGCGTCCGCCACGAAGTCGAGTCGGTCCTGCCCGAAGTGCATCTCGTCGCCCACGAACATCGTCGGGCCGCCGAACACGCCGCGCTTCACCGCTGCGTCGGTCGCGGCGATCAGCGCCTGCTTTACCGCGGGATCGCCGACGAGTGCCTCGAACGCCGCCGGGTCGAACCCCGCGTCCGTCAGCACCCGCGCGACGACCGCCGGGTCGGCCATGTCGAGGCCGTGCGCGAACATGCCTTCGAAGATCGCCGTCATGTAGCGTTCGAGATCGGCGGGCCGTTGCAGTTGGATGCCGACTGCGCCGCGCATCAGCGCCAGCGTGTTGACCGGGAACGTCGGCGGCATCCGGAACGGCACCCCGAATTTCGCGGCGCAGCGCGCGAGGTCGGCCATCATCCAACGGCCTTTCGCCGGCACACTCACGGGACTCACGTTGCCGGTGGCCTTGAACACGCCGCCCAGCAGCATCGGGCGCCAGACGACGGTCGCACCCGCGGCCGCCGCGACCTTCGCGATCCGGGTCCAGGCGAGATAGGACGCGGTGCTGCCGAAGTCGAAGTAGAACTCCACTTGTTTGCTCATGTGCTTGCTCATGTGTCCCTCATTGTCGTTGCGGGTGGGCGTTGGCCCGGATTCACCATTTCTCCATCCACGGCCGCAGGTCGAGCTCGTGGGTCCAGGCGCTGCGCGGCTGTCTATGCAGGGTCCCGTACGCATCGGCGATGGCCACCGGGTCGAGGATGCCGTCCTGGTCTT
>JAYTTO010000458.1:0-2816 GCA_043744975.1 Betaproteobacteria bacterium
GCTGCAGGCGGTCGCTCGAATTGACCAGCTTGGCCATGCGGGCGATCTTGGCGGCCTCGTCGCCGATGCGCTCGAGGTCGGTGATGGTCTTGACCACCGTCATGATCATCCGCAGGTCGCCTGCGGTCGGCTGGCGGCGGGCGATGATCGTGCTGCAGTCTTCGTCGATCGCGACTTCGAGGCGGTTCACCTCGCGATCGTTGTCGACGACGAGGGTGCTGAGCTCGAAATCGCCGGAAACCAGCGCCTCGATCGCCAGCTTGATCTGCTCCTCGACCAGGCCGCCCATTTGCAGCACGCGTGCGCGCACCGCCTCGAGCTCGGCGTCGAACTGCTTGGATGTGTGATCGGCATTGGTCATGGCGGCCAGTTCCTCCTTGGGACTTGTCGAATCGACGCCACCCACTCAAGAAGTTTAGCGACGGTCGATGACACGTTCGTTGCAAAAAACGCCTCGGGGGAGTCTAGCGCGAAACCGTGCGGACTCCCTCAAACGTGGCGACGAGCAAAAGGTCTGCCGGGCGGCGGGCGAACAGCCCCACGGTCACCACCCCGGCCAACAGCCCGATCTCGGCCTCGAGCCCCGGCGCATCGGTGATCGTCAGGCCATGGACGTCGACGATTTCATTGCCGTTGTCGGTCACCAGGCCCTGGCGCCAGACCGGCCGGCCGCCCAGGCGCACCAGGCGGCGGGAGACGTACGACCGCGCCATCGGAATGACCTCCACCGGCAGCGGAAAAGCGCCCAATTGCGTCACCAGCTTGGACTGGTCGACCAGGCAGACGAACCGGTCGGCGACCGCCGCGACGATCTTCTCCCGGGTGAGCGCCCCGCCGCCGCCCTTTGTCATCTCCAGCCGCGCCGTGACTTCGTCCGCCCCGTCGAAGTAGACCGCAAGCTCGCCGACCGTGTTGAGGTCCAGGACCGGGATGTGCAGCGCCCGCAGGCGCTCGGCCGTGGCCTCGGAACTCGCGACGGCGCCGGGGATGCGGCCGCGGATGGCCCCAAGGGCGGCGATGAAGTGATTCGCGGTGGACCCGGTGCCGACGCCGATCACGGCGCCCTCCGGAATATGGGCGATCGCGGCTTGCGCCACGGCCTGCTTCTGTTGGTCCTGGGTCATGATCCTGTTCAAGCGGCGTCGAACCCGCGACGATAACCGTAGCAGCGGCGCGCCTCAACCACTCCCTCCCGGCCGCGACGGGCATGTCGACGGTGACGAACATTGGCACCCGGCAGCGCCGCTGCTACCCTTGCGCCCCGTGCGCGGATGCCTCGCCCCGATGACCGACGACTACCTGACCCGCATCCTCACCGCCAAGGTCTACGACGTGGCCGTTGAAACGCCACTCGAGCCCGCGCCGCTGCTGTCTGCCCGCATCGGCAACAAGCTCCTGCTCAAGCGCGAGGACCTGCAGCCGGTTTTCAGCTTCAAGATCCGTGGCGCCTACAACAAGATGGCGCAGCTCACGCGGGCGGAACTGCGGCGCGGCGTGATCACGGCCTCCGCCGGCAACCACGCCCAGGGCGTCGCCCTGTCGGCCCAGAAACTCGGCTGCAAGGCGTCGATCGTGATGCCGGTGACGACCCCGCGGATCAAGATCGACGCCGTGGCCGCGCGCGGCGCCAAGGTCATCCTCGTCGGCGATTCCTACGACGAGGCCTATGCGCGCGCCCGCACCATCGCCAGCGAGCGCAAACTGGTGTTCGTGCACCCCTACGACGATCCCGACGTGATCGCGGGCCAGGGCACGATCGGACGTGAAATCCTGCACCAGCACCCCGGGCCGATCGACGCGATCTTCGTCGCGGTCGGCGGCGGCGGGCTCATCGGAGGTATCGCGGCGTACGTGAAACGGCTCAAGCCGGAGATCCGGATCATCGGTGTCGAACCGGTCGATTCCGACGCCATGACCCGGTCGCTCGCAGCCGGTCACCGGGTGCGGCTACCCCAGGTCGGCCTGTTTGCCGACGGGGTCGCGGTCAAGCAGGTGGGCGAGGAGACGTTCCGGCTGGCCCAGGCGTACGTCGACGAGATGGTCCTGGTCGACACCGACGCCATCTGCGCCGCCATCAAGGATGTGTTCGAGGACACGCGCGTGGTGCTGGAGCCGGCCGGGGCGCTGGCGGTCGCGGGCGCCAAGGCCTGGGCCGAGCGCAACCGCGTGCGCAATCGCACCCTGGTCGCGATTGCGTGCGGCGCCAACATGAACTTCGACCGGCTGCGGTTCGTGGCCGAACAGGCCGAGATCGGCGAGCACCGCGAGGCGGTCCTCGCCGTCACCATTCCCGAGGAACCCGGCAGCTTCCGCCGCTTCTGCGGTCTGATCGGCAACCGCAGCATCACCGAATTCAATTACCGCTACGCCGACGCCGAGCGGGCACATGTGTTCGTCGGCCTGCAGGTGAGCGGCCGCGACGAGCCGCGGGCGCTGGTGAAGGCGCTCAACGCCGCGGGCCTGGAAGCGCACGATTTCAGCGACAACGAACTCGCGAAGCTGCATGTGCGGCACATGGTCGGCGGCCGCGCCACGGGCTTGGAGAACGAGCTCCTGTACCGCTTCGAGTTCCCGGAGCGTCCTGGCGCGCTGATGCGCTTCCTCGACAGCATGGCGCCGAACTGGAATATTTCCCTGTGTCATTACCGCAGCCAGGGCGGCGACGTGGGCCGCATCCTGATCGGCCTGCAAGTGCCGCCCGACGAGATGGGAGAATTCGCCCGCTTCCTCGATACCCTGGGCTACCGTTACTGGGATGAAAGCAGCAATCCTGTGTATAAGCTGTTTTTAGGTTAAGCATTACCTCCCGACGGCGG
>JAYTTO010000459.1:0-2255 GCA_043744975.1 Betaproteobacteria bacterium
TAGATGTACAGCCCCCAGCCGAGCGACAGCACCATCTCGCCGAAGGTCGCGATGCTCACACACAGCAGCATCGCTCCGCGCGTGATGCGGTCGACGCGGCCCAGCAGCCAGAGGAACACCGCCCAGGCCCACACGCTCGCGACCACCTGGCCGCCGATGCCGAACGCGTGGTCGAGCCACAGGCCGCCGGCGAAGGTGGCAACGATGGCCGGCACGGCGCCGCGGGGAAGCTGCGGCGGCGGAATCGTGACGGCGCCGGATGCCTCAGCTCCCAAGCGGGCGCTCCTTGATCCGTGCGTCGATTGCGCCGTTCGCGCGGATTCGATTCCTGTTCGTCACCCGTTGCTCCAATGCCTGTTCGACGTCGGCATGTTCAATGGCGCCGCGGCAGCCAGCGCGCGCCGATCTCGAAGGCGGCGTGCACCAGCAGCGCCAGCGCCGCCGCCGGCAACGCGCCGGCCAGCAGCATCGCATTGTCGTTCACCGCGAGGCCGGCGGTGATGCGCTCGCCGTAGCCGCCGGCGCCGATGAATGCGGCGATGGTCGCGGTGCCGACCCCGATGATGGCGGAGGTCTTGATGCCGTCGAGCATGGCGTGCGACGCGAGCGGCAGTTCGACGAGCCGCAGCCGCGCGCCGCTGCCGAGTCCGAGCGCGACCGCCGATTCGCGCATGGCCGGCGCGATGCCGGTGAGCCCGGCGTGGGTGCCCCGGACGATTGGCAGCAGCGAATACAGGAACAGCGCGATCGCCGCCGGCCACGTGCCGATGGCGCCGGTGACCGGAATCAGGAACGCCAGCAGCGCGATCGAGGGAATGGTCTGGATCAGGCCGACGCTCGCGAGCAGCGGCTGGCCCACCCACGACGAGCGCGTGGCGGCGATGCCGAGCGGGATGCCGATCGCGCACGCGGCGAGCACCGACGCGCCGACCAGCAGCAGGTGCTCGCGCGTGAGCCGCCAGAAGTCGTCGCCGAACAGCACCGACGCGAAACTGCGTCGCCCATTCCCGGCCGCCGGGGCTCCGTGCACGAATTCGGCCGCGATCTGCGCGAAGCTGCGGCCGTCGAGTTCGGCCGCGGCGTTCATCGCGATCATCGTGTTCGCATCGATGCGGCCTTCGAGTTTCCGCAGCGCCGCCCAGGCGCGCGGAAAGCGCTGCGCGAGATCAAGCCGGTAGACGAACACCGCCCGGTACTCGGGGAAGTAGTGGCGATCGTCGTCGAGCACGCGCAGGCCGAGGCGCGCGATCCGGGCGTCGGTGGAGTAGATGTCCATCGCGTCGATGCGGCCGGCGCCGATGGCTTCGTAGGCGAGCCCGTGATCGAGCCCGGTCGGCCGCTGCGGCAGCCGGTAGGCGGCCAAGAGGCCGGGCCAGCCATCGCCGCGATTGAGGAACTCCGGCGAGAAGCCGAGGCGCAGGTCCGGGTGCACGGCGAGGTCGCCGATAGTGCGCAGCCCGAGTTTCGTGGCGTCGGCAGCGCGCACCGCGATCGCATAGGTGTTCTCGAAACCGAGCGGAACGGCGACGCCCAGGCCGTAGCGGGCGAGGCCGCGGTTGAGCGTGTCCGGATCGGTCGCATCGATGTGCAGGAGTTCGCGCCCGACGGTGCCGGTGTAGTCGGGATAGATGTCGATCGCGCCGGACTTTAGTGCTTCGAACACGATGCCGGTGTTGCCCAGTCCCTGACGATGCACGGCGGTGCGATCGCCGGCCGCCACCACGGTGGCGAGCGCCACTTCGCCGAGGATGTACGACTCGGTGAATCGCTTCGAACCGATGACCAGCGGCGCCGGATCGGCGCCGGCGTCAGGCAGGATGCCGCCCAGCGCAAGGTAGAGAGCGAGCGGGGCAACTCGGCGGACGGCACGGGTCATGGGCCGATGGTCGTGGCGAGCGCGGGTGCTTGGCAAGGATTTTCCGCTGCCGGCGCCACCGGAGGGGTGTCTTGAACGGGACCTCATGGCGATGGCGCCGCCGGGTTGCCGTCCGGCCGCGCCGCTTCCACAATGGAGCCCAGGGAGCCAGGTCGGCTCTGCACCGGGAGTCCGATCGTGCTCAAGCTGCTCCGTGATGTCGCCGCCCTGCTGCGCCCGGTATCCGGTGTGGTGCTGCTGGCGGTTGCAGGCCATGCAGTCGCTGGCGACTGGGACCACGATGCCAACATCGACGCCGCCGTCGACGGGATGGTTGAAGCGTTCAAGGTCGGCGGTATGGCGCAGGTCGAGCGCGTGGTCGTGGACTGCTATCGCGACA
>JAYTTO010000460.1:0-7933 GCA_043744975.1 Betaproteobacteria bacterium
GACGATCGCCTGGTAGACCGCATCGCGCACTGCCATCCGGTACCAGGCGCGCCGCGTGGGTTCGGTGGTCATGAACACCACGGCGAGCTGCTCCTTCGGGTCGATCCAGAAGTAGGTGCCGGCGTAGCCGCCCCAGTAGAAGTCGCCGACGCTGCCGTTCCAGTCGCTCATGCCGGCGCTGGTGCGCACGGCGAAGCCCAGGCCGAAACCATAGCCCGGGCCCGGCAGGAAGCCGGTCGCGGTCGAAACGCCGACGTGAACGTGGTTCGACGCCATGAAGCCGACGGTGCGCGGACCGAGGATGCGCCGGCCGTCGAGCGTGCCGCCGTCGAGCAGCATCTGGGCGAAGCGCAGGTAGTCGGCGGCGGTTCCGACCATGCCGTGGCCGCCGGCCAAGAACGTCTGCGGCTGGGTGAAGTCGATCAGGTCCGGCGTGACCTTGGTGACCGGATCGGGCTGCGGCTGCGCCAGGCGGCCGGCCTTTGCTGGCGGCAACTGGAAGCCGGTGTCGACCATGCCGAGCGGCTGCAGGATGCGCTCGGCCACGTAGCGGTCCAGCGTCTTGCCCGAAGCGACCTCGACCACCCGCCCGAGCACGTCGGTCGAGTGGCCGTATTCCCATTGCGTCCCCGGCTCGAACGACAGCGGCACCTTGGCCAGCGCCCGCGTGAAGTCTGCCAGCACCCATTTCTGCGACCAGATGCCGGCTTCCTTGTAGAGCTTCTGCACCTGGGTGCGCTGCGACAGCGGCTCGCCGTAGGTGAGACCCGAGGTGTGGCGCAGCAGGTCGTGGACCGTGATCGGGCGCTTGGCCGGCGCCGTGGTGAAGATCTGCGCGCCGCTCACCGGGTCGAAGGTCTCGATCGCGACCTTCATGTCCTTGAACTCGGGCAGGTACTTCGAGATCGGCTCGTTGAGCGCGAGGCGCCCGTCCTCGACCAGCGTCATCGCGGCGACGCTGACGACGGGCTTGGTCATGGAGTACAGCCGGAAGATCGCGTCGGGCCTGAGCGGATCGCCGGTGGCGGCATCGCGCATGCCCACCGTGTGCGAGAACACCAGCCGGCCGCCGCGGGCGATCAGGACGGTGGCGCCGGGCGTCTCGTGCGCGTCGACCCAGCGCTGCATGGTGTCGGCGAGCAGTTGCAGGCGCGTGGACGAGAGGCCGACGTCCTCGGGGCGCGCGGGCGCCAGCGCCTCCGCATGCACGCTTGCCGTCGCGGCGGCAAGCGCCAGGATCAACGCCGACAACAGACCGCGAACCCGGACGTCCATGCTGTGTGCACTCCCCGATGAGATGCCTCGATTATAGGCGTCGACTGCCGCTATCATCGCGGTTGACGGCAATAGCGCAGGAAAGCAGTTGACTGACCTTTGGCGCAATCATGGCGATACTCGATCAATTGGTGGAACAACGCATTCTCGAAGCGAGCGAGCGCGTCGAATTCGACGACCTGCCCGGCGCCGGCCGAGTCCTCGGCGAACCGCAGTACGTCGCGAAGATCATGGCGCGGCCGGGCAGCGGGTCGTGACCGCGCTGCCGCCGCAGTGCTACCCCGCCGGCGACCGCACGCTGGTGGTCGAGTTCGCACGCCAGCCGGGGGCCGTGGTCGGTGCGCGCGTCCGTGCCGCCGCCGAGTATCTGTTGCTGCGGCCGTTGCCCGGCGTGGTCGATGTGGTGCCGGCACAGGCTTCCCTCGCCGTGCACTTCGATCCGGTGGTCGTGGCGGCCCTTCACGAGACGGCCGATCCCATGCAGACGCTGATGCAGTTGGTCCTGCTGGCCTGCTCGCGTGCGCCGGCCGTGCCGAAAGCGCGTTCGCGCCAGATCGACATTCCCGTGTGCTACGGCGGCGAACATGGCGAGGACCTGGCCGAGGTCGCGGCGCACGCGGACATGAGCGTCGAGGAGGTGGTGCGGGTGCACAGCAGCGGCCGCTACGAGGTGCAGATGCTGGGATTCCTGCCCGGGTTCGCCTATCTCGGCGGGCTCGACCGCAAGCTCGCCATGCCGCGCCGCGACGTGCCGCGCAAGCGCATTCCGGCCGGCAGCGTCGGCATCGGCGGCGACCAGACCGGGGTGTATCCGTTCGAGACGCCCGGTGGCTGGAACCTGATCGCCCGGACGCCGATGTTGCTGTTCCGGTTCGGCGACGATGCCGGCGCCATGCTCGCACCGGGCGACCAGGTGCGGTTCGTGCCGATCACCGCGGGCGAGTACGACTCGCTCGAGCCGAAGGCCGCATGAGAGGCCCCGCATGAGTCTCGTCGTCGAGCGCCCCGGTCTGCTCTCCACGGTGCAGGATCTCGGCCGCTTCGGGCATCAGCACATCGGCGTGCCGGTCAACGGGGTGATGGACGACGTGTCGCATCGCATGGCCAACTGGCTCGTCGGCAACGAGGGCGACGAGGCCACGCTCGAGATCACCATCAGCGGCCCGATGCTGCGCGCCGAGACCGACGTCGTCATCGCCGTCTGCGGCGCCGACATGGGTGGCCGCGCCGACGGCATGCGCCTGCCGCAATGGCGTCCGGTGCGGGTGCACAGCGGCGCGCGCATCGACTTCGGCCGTGCCGCCGTCGGTGCCCGCGCCTACCTTTCGGTGGCGGCCGGGTTCGATCTCCCGGCGGTCATGGGCAGCCGGTCCACCGCAGTGCGCGGCAACTACGGCGGCCTGCGCGGCCGCGCCCTGCGCAAGGGCGACGCCCTGCCGTTGCGTTCGGCCGAGGAGGCGCACACCGCGCGCTGGGTGCGGCTGCTCGCCCGCGCTCAGCCCGGCATCAGCTATCCGAACTGGTCGGTCACGCGCGTCAACGCGCCGAGCGTCGAGCCGGTACAGATCATCCGCGTCGTGCCCGGCCGTCACTGGCAGTCGTTTCCGGTGGCGGTGCGCGAACAGTTCGCGAGCGCGGAGTACCGCGTGTCGCCCGACTCCGACCGCATGGGCTTCCGGCTCGACGGCCCGCCGATCGAGGCGCGCAAGAGTGGCGGCGTCGCATCCGAGGCGGTGCCGATGGGCGCGATCCAGGTGCCGCACGGCGGCCAGCCGATCGTGCTGATGGCCGATCGCCAGACCACCGGCGGCTATCCGGTGATCGCGGTGGTTGCGAGCGCCGATCTCACGCTGATGGCCCAGCTCGGCCCGCGCGACCGCCTGCGCTTCGAACCGATCACGCATGCGGAGAGCTACAAGCTGCTGTTCGCGCGCGAGCGCCAGTTGAACAAGATCCACGAAGCCCTGATCGCCCGGCTCCAGTGACCCAGTCCACCGTCGACCTCAATTGCGATCTGGGCGAAGGCTTCGGCCGGTATCGCCTCGGCAACGACGCGGCGCTGCTCGACATTGTCACCTCCGCCAACATCGCCTGCGGCTTCCACGCCGGCGATCCGGCGATCATGGCGCGCACCGTGGGCCTGGCGGCGGAGCGGGGCGTCGCGATCGGCGCGCATCCGTCGTTGCCCGACCTGCAAGGGTTCGGCCGGCGCGATATGGCGATCACGCCCGACGAGGCGTACCAGATCGTGCTCTACCAGATCGGCGCGCTGTCCGGCTTCGCGCGCGCGGTCGGCGCCACGCTGCATCACGTGAAGCCGCACGGCGCGCTCTACAACATGGCGGCCGCCGATCCGGGCCTCGCGCGCGCCATCGCGCGTGCCGTGCGCGACTTCGACCCGAAGCTGCACCTGGTCGGCCTGGCCGGCAGCGAACTGGTGCGCAAGGCCGAGAGTGCCGGCCTGCGCGCCGTCAGCGAAGTCTTCGCCGACCGCGCCTATCTGGCCAACGGCTCGCTCGCGCCGCGCAGTTCGCCCGGCGCCGTCATCCACGACATTGATGCCGTGGTGGCGCGGGTCCTGCGGATGGTGCGCGAAGGCAAGGTCGACAGCGTCGACGGCGGCACGGTGTCGATCAAGGCGCAGACCATCTGTGTGCATGGCGATACGCCGGGGGCCGTCGATCTGGCGCAGGCTTTGCGCGACGCGCTGCTGGCCGACGGGATAGCGCTGCTGCCGACGTGAACGCTGCGCCGGCGCCACTCTGGTTGCGCACCCGCCCGGCGATTCGAAAACCGCCGGGCGGGTAAGGCGGGTGTTCGCTATCCGCCGATGACGTCCTGGCGCTGCTCGCCCAGGCCGTCGATGCCGACGCGCATGACGTCGCCGGCCTTCAGGAACACCGGGTTCGGCTTGACGCCGAGGCCCACGCCGGGCGGCGTGCCGGTGGTGATGATGTCGCCGGGCTGGAGCGTGAACAGGAAGCTGGTGTAGGCGATCAACCGGGCCACGTTGAAGATCATGGTCTTGGTGCTGCCCGACTGGTAGCGGTGGCCGTTCACGTCGAGCCACATCGCGAGGTTCTGCGGATCGGTGATCTCGTCGCGTGTCACCAGCCACGGGCCGACCGGGCCGAACGTGTCGAAGCCCTTGCCCTTGTCCCAGGTCTGGCCGCGCTCGAGCTGCCATTCACGCTCGGAGACGTCGTTGCAGATCATGTAGCCGGCGACGTAGTTGAGCGCCTCGGCTTCCGGCACCGATTTCGCCGTCTTGCCGATGACGAAGGCGAGTTCGACTTCCCAGTCGCCCTTGACCGAGCCCTTCGGCAGCACGACGGTGTCGTTCGGGCCGGCGATGCAGGACGTCGCCTTGCTGAACACCACGGGCTCCTTCGGAATCGGCATGTTCGATTCCTTGGCGTGGTCGGAATAGTTCAGGCCGATGGCGATGAACTTCGGGCTGTTGGCGACCGGTGCGCCGAAGCGCGGCGTGCCGGCGACCTTGGGCAGCGATTCCGGATTCAGTGCCCGCAGGCGTGCCAGCGAGTCGTCGCCGAGCGTGCTGCCGTCGATGTCCTTGATGATGCCCGACAGGTCGCGGATCGCACCCGAGGTGTCGATCAGGCCGGGTTTTTCGTGGCCCGGTTCGCCGAAGCGTACGAGTTTCAAGATGGATCTCCTTCAGGGAAAAATCGGTTGCGCGCGTCGCGCGGTGGGGCGAATGCGACGGCGGCCACGGCAAGGCGCCGTGGCCGCCGCGTGACCTACATGCTGATGCCGCCGTCGTTGATCACCGCCTGCCCGGTCATGAACACCGACTCGTCGCTGGCGAGGTACACCGCAAGGTGGGCCATCTCGCTGGCCTGGGCCAGACGCCCCATCGGCTGCCGGGCGACGAACGCCTTGCGGGCCTCGACCGGGTCGTCGTAGGCATTGATGCGATCGGCAAGGCTGGGTGTGTCCACGGTGCCGGGGCAGATCGCATTGCAGCGGATGCCCTGCTTGACGAAATCGGCGGCGATTGCCTTGGTGAGCGCGATGACCGCACCCTTCGACGCTGCATAGGCGAACCGGTTGGGGATGCCCTTGATGGACGACGCCACCGACGCGATGTTGATGATCGACCCGCTGCCCTTGGCGAGCATGCCGGGCAGCAGCGCCTTGGTGAGCACGAACATGCTGCGGGCGTTCAGGTTGAACGAGAAGTCCCAGTCCTTCAGGCTGCAATCGAGGATGTTGCCGTTGGCAACGAACCCCGCGCAGTTGAAGAGCACGTCGACGGCGCCGATACGGGCGACTGCCGCGGTGATGTCGGCATCGTCGAGCACGTCGAGGCGCATGGTCTCGATGCCGGGCGTGCCGTCGAGCTGGGCAAGGCCGGCGGCATCGATGTCGGTTGCCCAGACCTTGGCGCCTTCGGCTGCGAAGGCCAGCGCGGTCGCCCGCCCGATGCCCGCCGCCGCCGCCGTGACCAGCGCGGTTTTTCCTGCGAGTCTTCCTGCCACGATCTCCCCCTCGTACAGGCCATTTTTCGAGGGCCGGAGTATGCCACAGCCCCCGTCCCGACTGCGACACGCGTTGCTTGTGAGTGCACGCATGCGCACCGTACACTCGTCGCCGACAAGCGGAGCGCTGCAACACGTGCGACGCCGCACGGATGGTGTGCAGGTAGAGGGGGGAGTCGATGTCGAAGATCGGTGCGGGATACCCTGATGCAATCATGGTCGATTGCCGGGTGGTCGGTTGCCGGTGCGGTTCGCACCGTCGTTGCCGCCGGCGCGCCTGACGATGGCGTCGGTCACGCTGACGGGCATCCGCAAGTCGTTCGGCACCACCCCCATCCTGCACGGCATCGATGTCAGCATCGACGATGGCGAGTTCGTGGTGCTGGTCGGGCCCTCCGGCTGCGGCAAGTCGACGCTGCTGCGCATGATCGCCGGCCTCGAGGAAACGCAGGAGGGCGAGATCCGCATCGGCGACCGGGTGGTGAACCGGGTGGCACCGAGGGCGCGCGACATCGCGATGGTGTTCCAGAACTACGCGCTGTACCCGCACATGACGGTGCGTGCCAACATGGCCTTCAGCATGAAGCTCGCGGGCCGGGCGCCGGCGGACATCGATGCGCGGGTGAACGACGCCGCCCGCATCCTCGGGCTGGAGGAGTATCTCGACCGGTTTCCGCGGCAGCTCTCGGGCGGCCAGCGCCAGCGCGTCGCCATGGGCCGGGCGATCGTGCGCGATCCGCAGGTGTTTCTGTTCGACGAGCCGCTGTCGAATCTCGACGCGAAGCTGCGCGTGCAGATGCGCACCGAGATCCGCGCGCTGCACCAGCGCCTGCGCACCACCTCCATCTACGTCACCCACGACCAGATCGAGGCCATGACGATGGCCGACAAGATCGTGGTCATGAATGGCGGCCGCGTCGAGCAGGTCGGTGCGCCGCTCGAGCTCTACGACAATCCGGCCAACCTGTTCGTCGCCGGCTTCATCGGCTCGCCGGCCATGAACTTCCTGCCGGGCAAGGTCGGCGAGAGCGGCAAGGTGATGCTTGAGAACGGCGCGCGCATCGACGTCGCGGACAACGCGGCGGGTCCGGGCCAGGCCGTCACCGTCGGCGTGAGGCCGGAGCATCTCGCCATCGCGCCCGAGGGCATCGCCGCCGAGATCGTGGTGGTCGAGCCCACCGGTGCCGACACGCAGATCTACTGCACGGTCGCCGGACGCGACGTCAATGTGGTCACGCGCGAGCGGCACGGCTTCGCGCCGGGCGATCGCATCCGGTTGCAGGTCACGGCCGACAAGGCGCTGCTGTTCGATAGCGCCAGCGGGGCGCGCATCCGGTGACGGCGATCGCATCCACCGCACCGGCGCCGGCCTCTGCCGTCGATCGACCGCGCCTGCTCGACAACCGCAACGTGCTCGGCCTGCTGTTCATGTTGCCGGCGACGGCGCTGCTGCTGGTGTTCCTCACCTATCCGCTCGGACTCGGCGTCTGGCTCGGTTTCACCGACGCCAAGATCGGGCGCGACGGCATCTGGATCGGCCTCGAAAACTACCAGTTCCTGCTGGGCGATCCGGTGTTCCGGCTGTCGGTGTTCAACACCTTCTTCTACACGCTGATCGCGAGCGTGGTGAAGTTCGGGCTCGGCCTCTGGCTGGCGCTGCTGCTCAACGAACACCTGCCGTTCAAGGGCTTTCTGCGGGCGATCGTGCTGCTGCCGTTCATCGTGCCGACGGTGCTCTCCGCGATCGCGTTCTGGTGGATCTACGACACCCAGTTCTCGATCGTGAGCTGGCTGCTGATGAAGATGGGCTGGATCCACTCCAACATCAACTTCCTCGGCAGCCCGAACCCGGCGCGGATCTCCACCATCGTCGCCAACGTTTGGCGCGGCGTGCCCTTCGTGGCCATCTGCCTGCTGGCCGGATTGCAGACCATCGCGCCGTCGCTCTATGAGGCCGCCGCCATCGACGGGGCCACCGGCTGGCAGCGCTTCCGCCACATCACACTGCCGCTGCTGTCGCCGATCATCGCCGTGGTCATGACGTTCTCGGTGCTGTTCACGTTCACCGACTTCCAGTTGATCTGGGTGCTCACCCGCGGCGGCCCGATCAACGCCACGCACCTGATGGCGACGCTGTCGTACCAGCGCGCGATCCC